>NZ_JBEZKZ010000038.1:13677-65485 GCF_040651895.1 Streptomyces sp. NPDC048352 | reverse complement strand
GGCCGCGGCGCGGGCCCGCCCCCCCCCCCCCCTCGGCCCGTCCCCCGGGGCGCCCCCCCGGACCCCCCGGGGCTGCGCCCCGACCCCCCGGGGCTGCGCCCCGGACCCCTCGGGGCTGCGCCCCGGACCCCTCGGGGCTGCGCCCCGACCCCTCGGGGCTGCGCCCCCGGACCTCTCGGGCTGCGCCCCCGACCCCTCGGGCGCTGCCCCCGGGACCCCGGGCTGCGTCCCGGAACGCGGGGCTGAGCCCCGGACCCCTCGGGCTGCGTCCCCGCCCCCGGGCTGCGCCTCCGGACCCCCTGGGAACTGCGCCCCGCAACCCCGGGCTGAGCCCCGCCCCAGGCTGTGCCCCGGACCCCCCAGGCTGTGCCCCGGACCCCTCGGGCTGTGCCCCGCCCCCGGGCTGTGCCCGTACCCCAGGGCTGCGTCCCGGACGCCCCCGGGCTGCGTCGCGGAACGCCGTGCTGAGCCCCGCCCGCCGGCTGGCCCCGGACCCCTCGGGCGCTGCGCCCCGCTCCCCTCGGGGCTGGGCCCCGGACCCCCCTGGGGGTTGTGCCCCGGACCCCTGGTGGTTGTGCCTCGATCCCCTGGTGGTTGTGCCTCGATCCCCTTGGGGTTGTGCCCCGGACGCCTTGGGGCTGCGCTCCGCAGCGCCGGGCTGTGCCCCCGGCCCCCTCGGGGCTGCGCCCCGCAACCCTGGGCTGCGCCGCGCAACCGGGCTCGCCCCCGCCCCCGCGCCTCCAGCGCCGACAGGGACGGGTTCAACCCCGCCCGCCCCCCAGCCGCCCCGGGCCGCCGTTCGGGGGTAAAGGGGTGGGGGTTGGGCGTGGGGGGTGGGGAGGGGGTTCGGGGGCGTGGGAGGTTGGGGGAGGGCCGGGGTGATTGTCGCCTCGTCCGATCATCATTGAAGTTCCCGTTCCGTCCGGCGAGCAGCGAAGGTCTTCCATGCGACTGCGCAACGCCCTTGCCCTCACCGCCCTCCTCCTCGCCCTCACCGCACCCACCGCCTCCGCCGACATCGGCACCGGCGGCGGCGCCCGCCCCGCCCCCGCGCTGCCCTCCCGCGCGCACGCCACCTGCGGCGACGGCAAGGCCGGCGCGTTCCCCATCGGGGCCCGGATCCGGGGAGGGCCGGCGGTCTACCGGGCCGGCGGGGGCCCGCAGACCTGGCTGCTGGACCTGACGAACACCACGAGCGGCCCCTGCACCGCCATCCACCCCGTCGTCGTCTTCACCGACGCCGCCCGGGCCCTGCGCCCCCTCCACCTGCGCATGCACTTCGAGGCCCCCGGCGGCCCCTACCCCGTCACCCTCGAGCGCTCCGACCGCGACGAGATCATCGCCGTGTTCGACGGCGGGAACAGGTTCTCCGGCTTCGCCGTGCCGGCCGGCGGTTCCGCCACCGTCAAGGTGCAGCTGGCCTTCGCCCCGGACGCCCCCCTCGGCGAGGTCGTCGCCGACGCGGCACTGGTGCAGCGCCAGCCGGACGACGGCGAGTGGGTCGGCGAGGCCGGCGCGTACCGCTTCTCCGTGGAGGGGCCGCAGGAGCCGGCCGAGGCGGGCTCGCTCGCGCACACCGGCCCCCGCGAGTGGGCCTACGGCGCCGGAGCCGTCGCCGCCCTCACCGCCGGCGGCGGGCTGCTGATCGGCGCCCGCCGGCTGAGGGACCGCTCCGCGTAACAGCCGCCCCCGGCGGAGCCACCCCGACTTCCTGACTGACCCGCATCGAGAACCCGGCCGGCCCTCCACACGGACGCGCCCGCCGACTGGGAGCCCCCGACGCGGGCGGCCCCGGTCTTTTCCGCGAAGGTCGACCAGCGCCTCTCCCTCAAGGGCGACGGCGACGGCTACGCCCACGAGGACCCGAGTACCCGAGGACCGCCCCGAACTGCGCACCGGAACCCGGACGCCGCCTTCGTCCACCTCGGCCAGGCCGACTCCGCCGGGCACCCCCACGGCGCCGCCGGCCGGCAGTACCCCGACGTCATCGGCCGCGTCGACGCGCTGGTCGGACAGGTCCTCACCGCCGTCGAGAACCGGCCCGCGTACGCGTCACCACCGCCCACGGCCACACCGACACCGGCGGCCACGGCGTCCCCACCACCGCGCTGGACGGCGTACCGCTCGACGCACCCGGCAGCGACCCCCTTCGACGCCCTGCGACCGTCCCTCCGGTCCCGCGGGGACCACCGGCGTCCAGGTCCGCTTCCGCTTCCGCCTCCGCCACAGCGGCAGCAGCAACCGGTACTGCGCCGTGGACGACGTCACCGTCCGCCGATCCGGCCCCCGCGGTCCGGGCTGTGGACGCCCAACCCGTCCGCGGCCCGGCCCCGATAGGGTGGTACAGACCAGCGTCACGGGTCAGAGGTGACGGCCACCGAGAGCGGAGAACAGTCCAGTGGCAGAGCGCAAGCCGATCGAATCCTGGCTCACCGACATGGACGGGGTCCTCATCCACGAGGGCACGCCGATCCCCGGTGCGGATGCCTTCATCAAGCGGCTGCGCGATTCCGGCAAGCCCTTCCTGGTGCTGACCAACAACTCCATCTACACCCCGCGCGACCTCCAGGCCCGGCTCAGCCGGATGGGCCTGGACGTGCCCGTCGAGAACATCTGGACCTCGGCGCTCGCCACCGCGAAGTTCCTCGACGACCAGCGCCCGGGCGGCACCGCCTACGTCATCGGCGAGGCGGGCCTGACCACCGCCCTGCACGACATCGGGTACGTCCTGACCGACCACGAGCCCGACTACGTGGTCCTGGGCGAGACCCGCACCTACAGCTTCGAGGCCATGACCAAGGCCGTCCGGCTGATCAACGCCGGCGCCCGCTTCATCTGCACCAACCCCGACGAGACCGGCCCCTCCACCGAGGGCCCGCTGCCGGCGACGGGCGCGGTCGCCGCGCTGATCACCAAGGCCACCGGCAAGCAGCCGTACTTCGCCGGCAAGCCCAACCCGCTGATGATGCGTACGGGCCTCAACGCCATCGGCGCGCACTCCGAGACCAGCGCGATGATCGGCGACCGCATGGACACCGACGTGCTGGCCGGGCTGGAGGCGGGCATGCAGACCTTCCTCGTGCTGACCGGCCTGACCACGGCCCAGGACACCGAGAGGTTCCCGTACCGCCCGACGAAGACGGTGGACTCCATCGCCGATCTGGTCGACCTGGTGTAGCGGGTGGGGCCGCGCGGGTGCGCGTACGGCTGACACGTACCGCTGACACGTACGGGCCAAGAGAGCGCCGCTGCGGATGCGGAGCGGCGCGCCGCGGGTGAATCTCCTTGATGAGGAGGTTCACCATGCGCAGTTCTCTGATCGCTCTCCGTGTCGCGGGGGCCGCCGTCGCCCTGACGGCCCTCACCGCCGTGACCGCCCCCGCCGCCCTCGCGAACGAGTGGGACCGCGGCGGCGTCTCGGCGGAACCGAACCCGGCCGAACCGGGAGCGCGCGTCAAGATCCGCGTCCGGGGCTGCCACGGCGACCACGGGGTGGCCCATTCCCCCGTGTTCGAGTCGGAGGCGCGCCTGTCCGCGGGCCACGGCGACGGCCGCACGCTCTGGGGCGAGGCCACGGTCCGCCCGCACACCGAGCCCGGCTGGCACGAGATCCACGTCAAGTGCGAGGGCGCCCAGGGGCTGCGCGGCTCGATCGAGGTCCGCCACCGCGACCACCACCACCGCCCCGCCCCCCACCACTCGCCGGTCTGGCCGGTCCACGCGGGCGGCGGAGCGATGTCCGCCGAGGTCGCCGAGACCACCCGGCTGGCGGCGGCCGCGAAGAAGAGCCACGGCGGTGACGGCCCCGGGCTGCCGCAGACCGTGATCGGCGCCGTCCTCGCGGCCGCGGCCACCCTGGCGGTCGCCGGCCGGGCCCTCACCCTGCGCCGCCGCCGCAACGGCGGATGAACGAGGCCAAGGCCTCCGCCGGCGGCCGGCTGCTGACCTTCGCCGCCTGGACGGTGCTGGTGCTCGGCCTGTGGCTGTGGGGCAAGGAGATCACCGGGGTCCCGCCCGGTCCGCCCGCCGCGCAGGGCGGCGGCCGGCCGGGGACGTCCCTTCCGGCCGCGCGGCCGCCGCTGTCCGGGGCGATGCCGGCGCGGGTCCACGTACCGGCGCTGGGCGTCCGGGCGCCGGTGATCGCGCGCGGCCTGGACGCACAGGGGGCGATCGAGCCGCCGCCGTACGAGCTCCCCGGCACGGTGGGCTGGTGGGGCGCGGGCCCGGCGCCGGGCGCGGCGGGGGCGGCGCTGCTGGTGGGGCACGTGGACACGAAGTCCAAGCCGGCCGTGTTCTACGGGCTCAGCTCGCTCAAGCCGGGGCAGAAGATCCGCGTGGTGCGGGCGGACGGGACGGTCGCCGAGTTCACCGTCGAGGACGTACGGGTCTACGAGCGCGCGGGCTTCGACCCCCACCGGGCGTACGGGCCCCGGGTCGAGGGCCGCGCCGAACTGCGGCTGGTGACCTGCGGCGGGACGTACGACAAGGCGGCCGGCCAGTACTCGGCGAACGTGGTGGTCTCCGCGTACCTGACGGGCGCCGGTGCCGAGTCCGGCGCGGCGGCGGCGACGTAGGCCGTCCGGGGGAGGCGGATGGTCCTCCCGATGGACAAGGAAGGAAAGAGAAAGGCCCCGCAGCTTTCGCTGCGGGGCCTTCCTCGTGTCTGTGCGCCGCCAGGGACTCGAACCCCGGACCCGCTGATTAAGAGTCAGCTGCTCTAACCAACTGAGCTAGCGGCGCTTGCTGACAGGGAAAACTCTACCCCACCTGGGGAGGTGCTCGTGACCAGCCGCGCCCACGTTGTCCGATTAACCCATGTTTAGGGGGTTTGTCGTGCACGATATGTCTGGTCGAGCCGAAACTGACGCCCCGACAGATGCGTGCCCGGCGGCCGACCAGTGGACGAGCAGGGGAGTGGACGGAACCGCATGACGATGCAGCCTCCGGTGCATGTGCAGATGCCGGCGCCGATGACGATGCCGGTCTTCCAGGAGTACGAGCCCGCCGGCGACTGCGTGTGCCCCGGGTGCGCGCAGCGGCGCCGCGCCCTCGCGCGCGGGCGGGCCATGGCGCCGCGCGACGGGGGCCACCCGGCCGCGCGCGGGGCCCGCCGGGCGCTGGTGCTGGCGACCGCCGCAGGGGTGGTCCTGGGCGGCGGCGGATCGGCGGCGGCGCTGGCTGCGGCCGATCCGGGGCCGGGAGCGGGGTCGGTGGCCCTGGACGGGAGGGACGGCCCGGCCGGCCCGCCCCGGCCGGACGGCGCGCCGGGCCCGGACGATCCGGGCACCCCGCAGGGCGGCCGGGCCCCGCTGCACGGACGCCCCGCGCCGGGCCCGCGTCCGACGTCCCCGTCGACGGGCCGGCCTGGCGCGCCGCCCGCCATGCGGGCCATCGACCGGGCCACGATCATCAACCGGGCGAAGCTCTGGCTGGACGCCAAGGTGCCGTACAGCATGACCGAGTACTGGTCGGACGGCTACCGGCAGGACTGCTCGGGGTACGTCTCCATGGTCTGGAACCTCGGTTCGAACGAGTGGACCGGCAGCCTCGACACCTTCGCCACGAAGATCACCAAGGAGGAGCTGCTGCCGGGGGACATCCTGCTGTTCCACAACCCGGCGGACCCCAGCAACGGCTCGCACGTCGTCGTCTTCGGCGGCTGGGTCGACGAGACGCGCACGCACTACATCGCGTACGAGCAGACCCGCCCGTATACGCGGAAGCAGGCCACGCCGTACGGCTACTGGAAGAACTCGGACAAGTACCTCCCGTACCGGTACAACGGCGTCACCAGCGGCGTCCTGCCGCAGGCCCCGGTGCCCGGCGCCCCGGCGGCGGGCACGGCCGCCTTCCCCGGCGCGGCGAAGTTCGGGCCGGGCGCCGACAACGCGTACGTCACGGAGCTCGCCAAGATGCTGATCGGGCGCGGGGGCCTGCGGTTCTACCCGAAGGGGCCGCACTCGAAGTGGAGCGAGGCCGACCGGCAGGCCACGCAGGCCTTCCAGCTGGCGCAGGGCTGGACGGGCGCGGACGCCGACGGCATCCCCGGCGAGCACACCTGGCGGCTGCTGGTCCAGCGCCAGGGCAAGGACATCCCCCCGACGGGCCGCACCACCCCCGCGAAGCCGCCGGGCACGGTGAGGCCGCCGGGTCCGCCGACCGGTGCGGCGCCGGGCTCGGCGAAGCCGCCGGGCAGAGCGCCGGGTACGGCGCAACCGCCGGGCCGGGCGGGGGCCGGCGGGGTACCCGCCTACCCGGGGCTGCGGGTCTTCCGCCCGGGGCAGTCCCATCCGGCCGTCACCGCCCTCGCCCGCCGGCTGGCGGAGAAGGGCTTCGGCACGTACTACACGTCCGACCCGGGCCCCTGGTGGAGCGAGGAGGACCGCCGCAACGTCGAGGCCTTCCAGCGCGCCCAGGGCTGGCGCGGCGCCTCGGCCGACGGCTACCCGGGCCCGGAAACCTGGCGCCGGCTGTTCGCATGACGGAGGCAACGATGTACCCCACGCGCACCACGTCCACGACGGGCACCTTCCGGATCCCCGCCCTGCGCCCGGCCCCCGCCCACCCGGCCGGAGCCACCGCCTACGCCTCGGGCCCCGTCTCCCCGCCGGTGCGGGCCGCCCATCGGGCCGGCCCCGAGCCGGTCGCGGCGTCCCGGGTGCCCGCGCCGGAGCCCCTCGCCCCGGCCCCGGCCCGGCCGGAGGCCCCCGAGGCGCACCCGGCCAAGCCGCGCGTGGCTCAGGCCCGGCCGGCCGGAGCCACGCGGTCCGGCTCCGGGGCCGTCGCCGCCCACCCCGCCGGCCCGCAGCCGGGCGGGGCGGTGGGCCACACCCCCGCTCCGCGGGACGCCGAACCCCCCGGGCCGCCGTCCCACCGGGCGCACCCGGCCGCGCCCGCATCCGGGCCCGGGCACCCGACCACTCCGCCCCCGGCGCAGGTGGCGGTGTCCGCGTACGCGGGCCGGTCCGCGGCCTCCGACCCGGCTCCGTACGGGTCCGGGCACCCGGCTCTCCCCGAACCGGCTTCCGGCCCTGCCCCCGCCCGCCCGGCCCAGACCGGGACCCCGCAGCCGCCCCCGGTGTCCACCCACCCGGCCGACGCGGGCGCGGCCCGGGCAGCCGTGCCCCACCCGGCCCCGTCCCGCTCCGCACCCCCGGCCGCCCCGGAGCCGGCCGGGGCGGCCGTACCCCCCCACCCCGCCGACGCCGACCCCCACCCCGCCGCCGTCGCCGCCCGGGCCGGCGTGCCCGACCCCGCCCCCGCTCCCGCCGCGCACCCGCCCGCCCCGGAGCCGGTCCGGGCCGGACACCCCGCTCCCTCCGACCCCGCCCGGCCAGGGCCCCCGCACCCCGCCGCCCCCGTTCCGCCGGGGCGCCCCCGGGGGGACGTGCCCGCGGCTCGGGGAGGGGCGGCGGGCGGGATCCCGCACCCCACCCCCGAGCCGGCGCACGGCGTACCCGGGCCCGGCCCGGCCGAAATCGCCGCGCAGGCCGTCGCGCGCGGGATGCGCGCCGAGGCACCCCCGGCCACCCCGCGGCCGCCGCGCGGCACGGCCGTCACGGAGCTCCCGCTCCACCTGCCGTTCCGCCCCCGGCCGCAGCCCCCCGCGTCCCCGGCCGCCCCTCCCGCCGCCCGCCCGGCGCCGAAGCCCCCGGCCGGCCGCCGCGTCCCCCGCGGCGACGACCGGCTCCGCGAGCACCGGGGCCCCGTGTTGCCCGGCTGGATCGCGGTGGCCGTCGGTGGCCTCGCCCTCGCCGGCTGCGCGGCCGTGCTGTGGCGGGCCGGGGTCGTCCCCGCCACCGTGGCGGCCGCCTTCGGGGCCTCCCCCCGCGCCTACCGGGGGCTGCGCGCCACGCACTGGCCCCCGCTCGCCTTCCTCGGCGTCGTCACCCTCCTCGCGCTCGGCGGCCTCGGCCGGGCCAAGGCGGGCCACGCCTGGGTGCTCACCCTCTTCGGGCGCTACCGCGGCACGGTCCGCCGTACCGGCCTCACCTGGATCAGTCCGCTCCTGCTGCGCCGGCGGGTCGACGTACGGCTGCGGCACTGGCGCAGCGAGCCGATGCCGGCCGTGGACTCGGGCGGTCTCGCCCTCCAGGTCGTCGTGCAGGTCGTCTGGCAGGTCAAGGACACCGCCCGGGCCACCCTCGCCGTCGAGGACCACACCGGCTACCTCGCCGAACAGGTGGAGTCGGCCATGGCGCGGGTGCTGTCCCAGCTGCCCGCCGACGCCTTCCACGAGGACGCCCCGACCCTGCGCGACGCCGAGGCCGTCGGCGACGCGCTGACGCGGATGCTGGCGGCCGAAACGGAGGCGGTGGGGATCGAGGTGTTCTCCGCCCAGCCGATCCGGATCGAGTACGCCCCGGAGGTCGCGGAGGCCATGCGCCGCCGCCGGGTCGCCGCGATCGACGCCAAGCACCGGGATGCGGTGCTGACCTCGGTGGTCGACGCCGTGGACGACACCGTCCACCGGCTGACCTCGCGGGGGATCGTGGAGCTCGACGACTACGAGCGCAAGGCCCTGGTGAAGGACCTCACCGTCGCCTTCTACACCGGGAGGTCCGACCAGTAGCAGCCGTCACGGGGATTCCACGGGCGAACGGGTGGCCGGTATGGACCGGACCACCCGTTTTCTCGTTGGTATGGACACGGCCAACTCCCGTCAATACTGTGGGACTTGGTCTAGACCTACATCGGCAGCCTCGGTTCCGCCGGTCCGCCAGGGCCGATCCCCGCGTGCGCACGTCTCCGCCAGATCCCCCCACGTCCAAGGAGCACCATGCGTTCCTTCCGCATGCCCTCATGGCCCTCACGGGTCCCCCGGCCCTCCCGCCCCGCCCGGGCCGGCGCCGCCGTAACGCTCGGTCTCGGCCTCCTCGCCGGTGCCACCCTGCTCGGCGCCCCCACCGCCAGCGGCCACGGCTACACCGACACCCCCATCAGCCGCCAGAAGCTCTGCGCCAACAGGACGGTCTCCGACTGCGGCCCCGTGCAGTGGGAGCCGCAGAGCGTCGAGGGCTACAAGGGCTTCCCGGCCGCCGGCCCCGCCGACGGCAAGATATGTGCCGGCGGCCACAGCGAGTTCGCCCAGCTCGACGACCCGCGCGGCGGCACCTGGCCCGCGACCCGGGTGACCTCCGGCCAGGCCTTCGACTTCCGGTGGCAGTTCACCGCCAACCACTCCACCACCGACTTCAGGTACTACGTCACCAGGAACGGCTGGGACCCGTCCAAGCCCCTCACCCGGGCCTCCCTCGACCCCCAGCCCTTCCTCGTCGTCCCCTACAACGGCGGCCGCCCGGACATGACCACCATCCACCGCGGCTCCATGCCGGCGGGGAAGACCGGACGGCACGTGATCCTGGCCGTCTGGACCGTCAACGACACCCCGATGGCCTTCTACGCCTGCTCCGACGTTCAGTTCTGACGCAACGTCAGCTAACCTCCGGCGGCATGCGGACCCCGACAGCACCCCGCGCCGGCGGCGCCGGCGGTACCGGCCCCGCCGGCGAGACCGTCGCGGAACTCATCGCGTGCCAGTGGGGCGACCACCGGCCCGGGCTGATGTACGGGGCCGGCGCGCCCGACGGCGCCCGGCCCACCGTCCTCAGCCGCCACCGGACCGCCCAGGAGGCCGCCGCCCGCGCCGCGCTCCTCGCCGACCTGCTCCCGCCGGGGGCGGAGCCGCACCTGGGGGTGCTGCTCGACAACACCCCCGAGTTCCCCTTCTGGCTCGGCGCGGCGGCCCTCGCGGGGGCCGCCGTCGCCGGCATCAACCCCACCCGGCGCGGGCCCGAGCTGGCCCGCGACATCCTGCACACCGACTGCCGGATCCTGGTCACCGAGCCCGCGCACCTCCCGCTGCTGCGCGGCCTCGACCTGCCCGGCGTACGGCTGCTGGTGACCGGGAGCGAGGAGTACGAGGCGCTGCTCGCCCCGTACGCCGCCGCCGTGCCCGGTGAGGCGGTGGTGCACGCGGGTGCGCCCGGCCCCGGCACCCGGCTCCTGCTGTACTTCACCTCCGGCTCCACCGGCGCTCCCAAGGCGGCCGTCTGCAGCCAGGGCCGCCTCGCCGCCGCCGGCGCCTCCCTCGCCCGGCACTTCTCCGTCACCCCGGACGACGTGCACTACGTCTGCATGCCGCTCTTCCACGGCAACGCCGTGATCGCCGACTGGCTGCCCGCCCTCGCCGCGGGCGCCCCGGTGGCGCTGCGCCGCCGCTTCTCCGCCTCCGCGTTCCTGGACGACGTACGGGCCTACGGCGCGACGTACTTCACCTACGTCGGCCGGGCCGTCCAGTACCTGCTGGCCACCGAGCCCCGCCCCGACGACCGCGAGCACCCCCTGCGCCTCGGTTTCGGCACCGAGGCGGGGGCGGTCGACGCGGCCCGCTTCGCCGACCGGTTCGGGGTCCGGCTGGTCGAGGGGTACGGGGCCACGGAGGGCGGCGCCTCGGTGCAGCGCGGCCCCGGCACCCCTCCGGGCGCCCTCGGCCGGGCGGCCCCGGGCGACGACCTGGCCGTGGTCGACCCGGAGACGGGCCGGGAGTGCCCGCCGGCGGTCCTGGACGGGCGGGGCCGGCTGCTCAACGGGGACGAGGCCATCGGCGAGCTCGTCAACCGGGGCCGCAGCCTCTTCGAGGGATACTGGCGCAATCCCGCTGCCGAGGCGGCCCGCACCCGCGACGGCTGGTACTGGACCGGGGACCTCTTCTTCCGGGACCCGCAGGGCTTCCTCTACTTCGCGGGCCGCACCGACGACCGGCTCAGGGTCGACAGCGAGAACCTGGCCGCCGCGGTGATCGAGAACGTCCTGGCCCGCTGGGAGGCGGCGGCCGCGGTCGCCGTGTACGCGGTCCCGGACGAGGTGGCGGGGGACCAGGTGATGGCCGCCCTGGCCCTGCGCGGGGGCGCCGCCTTCGACCCGGAGGCCTTCGCCGCATTCCTGGCCGCGCAGCCGGACCTCGGCACGAAGATGGCCCCGCGCTACGTCCGGGTCCTCGACGCCCTGCCCGTCACCGCCACGAACAAGATCCACCGGGTCGCCCTGCGCCGGGCCGGCTTCCTCGGGCCGGGCCCGGTCTGGCACCGGTCCGGCGGCTCCTACCGGCCGCTCGACGGGGAGGACCTGGCCGCGCTGCTGTCGGCGTACGAGGCCCAGGGCCGCCGGGAGCTCCTGGACCGCTGAGCCGGACCCCCGGGGCGCACCCCCGTGCGGGCCCCGCCCACTGGTTTGGAGCACCCCCGGGGACCAGGTAGTATTTTCTCTGTCAGCAGGCGCCGCTAGCTCAGTTGGTTAGAGCAGCTGACTCTTAATCAGCGGGTCCGGGGTTCGAGTCCCTGGCGGCGCACCTGATCTTCGGGCGGTTTCCGGTTCACCGGGAACCGCCCGAAGTGTTTTCCGGGCCGGTCCGCGCGTTCCGGCACGCCGCGCCCGCGTATCCCGCCCGCTCTCAGAGCGTGAGCGACAGCAGCAGCGGCGCGGCCTTGCGGTTCAGGGTGTCGGCCGCGGCGCGCAGCCGGTGGGCGTGCTCGACCGGCATGGACAGGGCCAGGCAGCCCACCGCGGCGCCGGCCGTGATGGGGACCGCCGCGCAGACCGTGCCCACCGCGTACTCCTGGAGGTCCAGGACGGGGACGGTGGCGGGCTGGGAGTCCAGCTTGGAGAACAGGATCCGCTCGTTGACGATCGTCTTCGAGGTGAGCCGGGCGATCTTGTGCCGGGACAGGTGGTCGCGGCGCCCGTTCTGGTCGAGCTGCGTCAGCAAGCACTTGCCGACCGCGCTGGCGTGTGCGGCCGAGCGGAAGTCGACCCACTCGTGGACCTTGGGGGTGCGGGGACTGTCCGCGAACTGGGTGATCCGGACCTCGCCGTCGACGTAGCGGCTGATGTACACGGCCGCGCCGACGGAGTCGCGCAGCTTGTCGAGGGTGTCCTGGAGCTTCTCCTGGAGGGCCTGCTGCCGGTCGGTGCCGGATCCGAGCAGGACGAGGGAGTCCCCTATGGCGTAGGCGCCGTCGGAGACCTGGAGGACGTATCCCTCGCGCCGCAGCATGAGGAGCATGGGGGCGAGGTGGACCGCGGGCAGGCCGGTCTCACGCGCGATCTGCACGTCGGTCACACCGCCGGTGTGCCGCGAGATCGTTTCGAGTACGCGCAGGGCGTACTGCACCGAGTGGAACGGCGCGGTCGGCTCGGGCTTCAGCGCCACGGTTTCCCCCTACCAGGTTGTTACCGCTTGCTCTACCACGATAGCCACCAAGAGGCCCACGTGGAGCGTGTGTTGATGAGATTGATGGCTTAATCAAGTCGCCCCGCCTGGGCCTACTCGACGGGCATATGCCAGCGGCATGGGCATGCCCCGGTCTGCCGGGAATGCCCGGCGAGCACTTCCCGTTCGAGTTCTTCGTACGAACGCCGTACGAGACGTACGTGGTGTACGGGGCGCCGCGGGGCGCACGAGCGGGACGGGACGGGACGGGAGCGACGATGAGCAACACCGGGGACGCGGGCCGGCGCACGGACGGGCGGACGGAGGGCACCTCCGCGGAGGGGGGTCGCGAGGCGGCCGCGGATCCGGTGCGCGGGGCGGTCCGGGGCGCGGCGCCGGTGCCGCTGTCGGTGCTCGACCTGGTCACGGTCGGCAGCGGCTCCACCGCCCACGAGTCCCTGCGCACCAGCGTGCGGATCGCCCGGCAGGCCGAGTCCCGCGGCTACCACCGCCACTGGGTCGCCGAGCACCACTCCATGCCCGGGGTCGCCAGCTCCTCCCCGGCCGTGATCCTGGCCCACCTCGCGGCACACACCTCCCGGATCCGCCTCGGCTCGGGCGGGGTCATGCTGCCCAACCACGCCCCGCTGGCCGTGGCCGAGCAGTTCGGCACCCTGGAGGCGCTCGCCCCCGGCCGGGTCGACCTCGGGCTCGGCCGGGCCCCGGGCACCGACCCGCGGACGGCGGCCGCGCTGCGCGGGCCCGGGCGGCTGGACGAGGCGGCGGACGAGTTCCCCCGGCGGCTCGCGGAGCTGATCCGCTTCCTCGACGACGACTTCCCCGACGGGCACCCGTACGCCCGCGTGCACGCGGTGCCCGGCCCGGTGCAGGGACCCGCCGGGCGCCCGCCGGTCTGGCTGCTGGGCTCCTCCGGCTTCAGCGCCCGGCTCGCGGGGGAGCTGGGCCTGCCCTTCGCGTACGCCCACCACTTCTCCGCGGCGGGCACCCTGCCCGCCCTGGAGCTGTACCGCGAGAGCTTCCGCCCCTCGGCGGTGCTGGACGCCCCGTACGCCCTGATCGGCGTCTCGGCGCTCGCCGCCGACACGGCGGCGCAGGCCCGCGCGCAGGTGCTCACCGGCGCGCTGTCGATGCTGCGGCTGCGCAGCGGCCGGCCCGGGCTGGTCCCGACGCCCGAGGAGGCGGCCGCGTACGACTTCTCGCCCCTGGAGCGGGAGTTCGTGGACGGCTGGCTCTCCCACGTGGTCCACGGCACCCCCGACGAGGTGCGGGCCGGGCTCGACGCACTGGTGGCGCGGACGGGTGCGGACGAGCTGATGCTGACCGCCAACGCACATGGCGGAGCCGCCCGGTTGCGCTCGTACGGGCTCGTCGCAGATGCGTACGGGATGCCCGTCGAGCCCTTGACGGCGGGCTGAGCGCGGCCGGACCGGGGGAGAACGGGGTTCGGCTGGTTTGTTGCCGAAACCTTGCCGGAGCATGGCGTAAGGCAGCCTTAAACCGCTCGTCACCCGGGGTGGCGGGCGGTTTTCCTTGTGCGCTCAGGTCTCTGACGAGGGAGTTTTACCGTTCAGTGGTCTAGTCCTTCTTTGGTCCAAACCATTGACTGCGGTGTCGGCGGATCGCTATCACTTCTCTCACCTACCGCTGATGTTCTTCCCTCCCACCCCCACGGAGGCAGTACATGCACATCCGTAAACCCCTCGTCGCGGCCGCCGCCACGGCCGCGCTGGCCGCCGGCGCACTGGCAGCCTTCGCGGGACTCGGCACCGCCCAGGCCGCCGACGCCTCCACCACGGCCGCGGCCGGCGGCGTGAGGATCGCCTATTACGACCAGTGGAGCGTCTACGGCAACGCCTTCTACCCCAAGCACCTCGACACCCGGGGCATAGCGGGCAAGCTGGATGTCATCAACTACTCGTTCGGCAACATCCACCCCACCAACCTCACGTGCTTCGAGGCCAACAAGGCGGCGGGCGACGACAACAACCCCAACGCCGGTGACGGCGCGGGCGACTCGTACGCGGACTACCAGAAGTCCTTCGGCGCGGCCGACAGCGTCAGCGGCACCGCCGACAAGTGGGACCAGCCGATCGTGGGCGTCTTCAACCAGTTCAAGCAGCTGAAGGCCAAGTACCCCCACCTGAAGATCAACATTTCGATCGGCGGCTGGACGTACTCGAAGTACTTCAGCGACGCGGCGAAGACCGACGCCTCCCGCAAGAAGCTGGTCTCCTCCTGCATCGACCAGTACATCAAGGGCAACCTGCCGGTCGAGGGCGGCTTCGGCGGCCCCGGCTCCGCGGCCGGGATCTTCGACGGCATCGACATCGACTGGGAGTACCCGGGCTCGTCCGGCGGCCACCTCGGCAACCACTACGCCCCCGAGGACAAGCAGAACTTCACGCTCCTGCTCAAGGAGTTCCGCACCCAGCTCGACGCCTACGGCCAGGCCAACGGCGGCAGGAAGTACCTGCTGACCGCGGCCCTCCCGGCCGGCCAGGACAAGATCAAGTACATCGAGACGGACAAGATCGGCGCGTACCTCGACTACGCGAACATCATGACGTACGACATGCACGGCGCCTGGGACGGCGACGGGCCGACGTACCACCAGTCCCCGCTGTACTCCGGAGCGAACGACCCGACCGACCCGATCGCCCCGGGCACCCAGAAGTACAGCGTCGACAACGCCATCGACTCCTGGATCGACGGCAACCCGGCCTACGGCATCACCGGCGGGTTCCCCGCCAACAAGCTGACCCTGGGCTACGAGTTCTACTACCGCGGCTGGAAGGGCGTCCCCGCCGGGACGGCGGGCGGCCTCGCACAGCCCGCCACCGGCGCCTCCGGCGCCAGGCCCACCAGCCAGCAGGCCGGCATCGCCAACTACAAGGAGCTCGGCGGGATCGTCGACAACCCGGCGGCCACCTACTGGGACGACCAGGCCAAGGCCTCCTACTTCTACAAGGACGGCGAGTTCTTCACCGGCCTGAACCAGAAGTCGATCCAGGCCCGGGTCGACTACGGCAAGCAGCGCGGCCTGGCCGGCGCGATGATGTACTCCCTGCTCGGCCTGGACGACAGGACCACGCTGCTGAACCAGATCTCGGACGCCCTCGGCGGTGCCACGGTCCCGCCGACCACCCCGCCGACGACGCCTCCCACCACCCCGCCCACCACGCCGCCGACGACACCGCCGACGACGCCCCCGACCACCGGCTGCGGCAGCGTCCCGGCCTACGTCCCGGGCACCGTCTACACCGCCGGCAACGAGGTGTCGCACAACGGCCGCAGGTACCGGGCCCAGTGGTGGACGCAGAACGAGGTGCCCGGCACCACCGGTGAATGGGGTGTCTGGAAGGACCTCGGCGCCTGCTGATCTCCCCCCACCCCGCGCCGAGTGCCGGCCCGCCCCGCCCCTCCTCCCGGGGCGGGGCGGTTCCGGTTCCGTTTCCCCGGACCGTGCCGTCAGGCGTCCGGCGTCCCGGAGGCGAACCGGGCGCCCGGCGCCGGCGCGATCATCTCCGCGATCCGCTCCGGCGCCACCGCGCGGGAGTACAGCCAGCCCTGCCCGGTGTCGCAACCGACGCGGCGCAGCCGGGCCGCCTGCCCGGCGGTCTCCACGCACTCGGCGGTGACGGTCAGGCCGAGCCGGTGCGCGAGCTGGACCAGGGCCTCCACGATGGTCTCGTCGGCCGGGTTCGGGTGGGTGCCCTCCTCGTAGCGGAAGCCGCGGACGAAGGAGCCGTCC
Source organism: Streptomyces sp. NPDC048352 (assembly GCF_040651895.1). Taxonomy (NCBI): domain Bacteria; kingdom Bacillati; phylum Actinomycetota; class Actinomycetes; order Kitasatosporales; family Streptomycetaceae; genus Streptomyces; species Streptomyces sp. NPDC048352. The sequence goes on along the minus strand of NZ_JBEZKZ010000038.1, from coordinate 49,502 downwards.
AGCTTCAGCACCGAGACCGGCAGCCGGCTCAGGTAGGCGAGGTTCGAGTAGCCCGTCCCGAAGTCGTCGATGGCGATCCGCACGCCCATGTCGCTGAGCGCCTGGAGGGCCTGCAGGGGCCGGCCGGCCGACCCCATCACCGCGGACTCCGTCAACTCCAGCTGGAGCAGCTGCGGGGCCAGTCCGGTCTCGGCGAGGATCTCCGCGACGTCGCCCACCAGGTCCGAGTCCCACACCTGGCGCACCGCCACGTTCACGGAGACGAACACCGGCGAGTCGCTGGGCTGTTCGATCTGCCAGCGCCGCGCCTGCCGGCACGCGGTACGCAGCACCCACTGGCCCAGCTGTACGATCGAGCCGTCCTCCTCGGCGATGCCGATGAACCGATTCGGCGTCAGGACGCCGAACTGCGGGTGCCTCCAGCGGACCAGCGCCTCCACCCCGCGCACCACCCCGCTCTCCAGGTCGACCAGCGGCTGGTACTCCAGCTCGAACTCGCCCCGCTCCACCGCCGGGCGCAGGCTGGAGGACAGTGCCTGGCGGGTCATCCGGTGCGCGTTGCGCTCGGGGTCGAAGAGGGTCCAGCGGGCCTTGCCGTCCGCCTTGGCCCAGTACAGGGTGGTGTCCGCCGCCTGCATCAGCCCCGTCGCCGAGGTGCCGGCGGCGTCCCGCTCCACCACGCCGATCGACGCGGACACCGACAGCCGCTGCCCCGCCAGGTCGAAGGGCTCCTGTACGGCGGCCAGCACGCTGCGGGCGAGGTCGGCGAGCTGCTCGGTGCCGGTGGAGTCCTCGACCAGCAGCGCGAACTCGTCGCCGCCGAGCCGGGCGACGAGGTGGCCGCCCGAGCGGCCGTAGCCGGACTGGTCGGCGCACTGGGTCAGCCGGGCGGCGACCGCGGTCAGCAGCCGGTCCCCGACGCGGTGGCCCAGGGTGTCGTTGACGGCCTTGAACCCGTCGAGGTCCAGGTAGCACAGGCCGATCCGGCCGGTGCCGCCCGTTCCGTACGCGGAGGCCTCCAGGGCGGCCGAGAGCCGCTCGAAGAACAGCGCCCGGTTGGGCAGCCGGGTGACCGGGTCGTGCATCTGGAGGTGGCGCAGCCGCGCCTGGAGGTCGCGCCGGTCGCTGATGTCGGCGACGGACAGCAGGACGTCCCGGGTGCCGGGTACGGGCCCCAGGGTGACCTCGGTCCACAGCGAGTGCCCGTCGGGGTGCTTGAGGCGCCGCGTGCACCGCAGCCGGGCCTGCCGTCCGCGCAGCACCTCCTGGTAGGCCTGCCAGGTACGGGCCTCCGCCGCGAGGTCCACCAGGTCGGCGGCGCTCCGCCCGGCGAGGCTCCCGGGCTCGGCGCCCAGGAGGGCGGCCAGGGCCCGGTTGGCGGCGATCACCTCGCCGCCCCGGCCGACGACGGCCATGGCGAGGTGGGCCGCGTCGAAGGCGGCGCGGTAGTCGCGCGGCTCGGGCACCGCCGGCACTGCCGGGTGACGCTCCGTAAGGGCCGGTCGGATGCTGTCGGCCGCCGAACCGGTTTCCTCTGAGGTTCCGCTCACCGTTGGCTCCCGCAGTGTTCGTGAGTGTCCGCGCAGGAAAGTGTGCCGATCATAGAGGCTGCCGGAGGCCCTATCCAGCGGCGTCGCCGTGCGGGGCCGGGGCCTTCGCCGTGCTGACGCCTTCCGGGAGGGCTGCTGACGGCGTGTCGGACGACGGTCGGAGGACGGTCGGACGACCGTTCGCGCGCGCTTGTGAGCACCTGGTGACGTCGGCCGATCTCATGTGACCGATCATGACGGTGAGTAGTCATGAGCATGGCATCAGGGGTCACCGGCTTGCCGCACCGCTCACTCATGTGGGGCAGCGGAACAGGACATTAGTAAGACAATCGCCTCAAGGTGGATGGGACGGGACGAATCCACCAGCGGCGGAGGTCGACGTGCGGCTCGAGCAGGCACCCGGGGGAGTGGACCGCTCCCGCATGCGAAGTACGGCCGCCGCCCTCACCTCCCTGACGGCACTCGCCGCCATGTCGCTCGTCGCGGGGCCGGCGGTGGCCGACACCACCACCGCGGGGCCCTGCGCGCTGACCCGCACGGCCGCCCACCACTCCCTCGGCGTGGACACCTGGAACGGCGCCTACCCCAAGCCGGAGCGCACCCTCCACGCGGTCATGGTCTTCCTCTCCTTCCCCGGCCACCGCGCCGCCGTGACGCCCGAGGAGCTCACCTCCGACTACTTCCCGGCGACCTCCGAGTTCTTCGAGCGGGCCTCATACGGGCGGTTCCGGCTCGTCCCGCACCCGCAGAAGCAGTGGATCCGGATGCCCCGGCCCGCGACCGCGTACGGGATACAGCGCGACTGGGCCCCCGAGGACCGGGCGGCCTACCTGCGCGACGCGGTCGCCGCCGCCGATCCGCAGGTGGACTTCGGCGCGTACGACGTCGTGTACTTCGTCGCCGACCCGGGCGCGCCGGGCGTCGACTCCGACGCCACCAAGGTCGTCAACTTCGACCGCCCGATCGTGGCGGACGGGGCGGAGCTGCGGCGGATCGTCACCGTCTTCGAACGGCATCCGCCCGACCGCAACGTCCTGGCCCACGAGACCGGGCACGTCTTCGACCTGCCCGACCTCTACCACCGGCCGACGGACGGCAAGGGCGACTGGGACACGTACGTCGGCGACTGGGACGTCATGGGCAGCCAGTTCGGAATGGCTCCCGACCTGTTCGCCTGGCACAAGTGGAAGCTGGGCTGGCTGGACCCCGCGCAGGTGGACTGCGTACGGTCCGGCACCTCGCTGCACACGCTCCAGCCGCTGTCGGAGGTCCCTCCCACGGGCGGTACGGGCGGCACCCGCCTCGCGGTGGTGCGCACCGGCCCCGGCAGCGCGATCGCGGTCGAGGCGCGGGGCTCCGCGGGGAACGACGGGGACACCTGCACGGAAGGGGTGCTGGTCTACCGGGTCCGCAACGAGGCCGCCTCGGGCGGCGGGCCGATCGAGGTGGTGGACGGGCATCCGCGGACGGAGGCGTGCTGGGACCGCTCGGTGTACCCGCCGCTGGCGGACGCGCCGCTGGAGGTCGGGGAGACCTTCACCGTGCCGGGGGAGCGGATCACCATCGAGGTGGCGGACCGGACCCAGTCGGGCGCGTACACGGTCAAGATCACGACCTGACGGGGGCGGTTTCCGGACACGAAGAAGGCCCCCGCTCCGAAGAGCGGGGGCCTTCTCCCGTCTGTGCGCCGCCAGGGACTCGAACCCCGGACCCGCTGATTAAGAGTCAGCTGCTCTAACCAACTGAGCTAGCGGCGCCTGCTGACGTCGTAGACATTAGCAGGCGTACCGGCCGAACCGAAAATCGATACCGGACCCCGGGCGGCGTGCAGGAACGCCCAGAGCAGGGGGTCCGGCCCGGGGAGCCAGGGCCGCCGGGTGTCCGGGGCCACCAGCCACCGCGAAGGCCCCGGACCGGCGGCCAGCGGGGGCACGGTGACGGCGTCGCCGTGGCCGTGGCAGAGCGGAGCCGGGGCGGCCGGGCCCCACTCCTCCCACGCGAGCAGGGCCGGAAGCCGATGGGCCGTACCGGGGGTGGCGAAGAGCAGCATCCGGCCGCGGTGGACGGCGGCCGGACCCGAGCCGGGCCCCTGCTCCCACAGCAGGTCGAGCATCCGGCGGCCCAGCACGAGCGGAACGTTGACGACGTCGAACGCGGTCCCGCAGGGCAGTACGGCGGTCGCCCCGGGGCGCGCCTGCCAGACGGCGAGCGTGTCGTGCGGCCGGGCACAGGCCGAGGCCAGCCAGAGGGCGCCCTGCGGGGTGACCTGGGTCGCGGGCGCGGTGCGTGCGTCGGGGCCGTCGAGGGCGGGGCAGCCGGCAGCCGTCGTCAGGGTCGTCATATGCCAGGTGTACCGGGCGTAGCGCTCCCGTTCCGCGGAGTTACCGAAAACCGGGACGGGGCGGGTGGTCCTGGGGTATGTTGCGCCGCGCATATGCCACTGCGCGCCGCGCGTCGCCCGGGGCCCCCGCCCCGCCCCGCCGGCCGGAGGCGGGTCAGGCCGGGTCGGGGCTGGTGCCGCGCTGGAGGTCCTCGCCGAACTCGATCATCTTGCGGGCGTAGTCCTCGGTCCACTCCGCGAGCGCCGCGATGGCCTGCGGCGGGAGCCGGTCGAAGCGCCGGGGGTCCGCCAGCTGGGCCGCCGCCAAGGCCTGGAACTCCACCGCCCGGTCCTGCGCCGCCCGGAAGGCCAGCGTCAGTTCGGTGGCCCGGGTCAGCAGCTCGCGCGGGTCCTCGATCGACTCCAGGTCGAAGAAGTGCTCCGGGTCCGTGGCGGCCGCCGAGGGCTCGAACAGCAGGGGCGCAGGCCGCTGCCTGCGCCGGGTCCGCTCGGGCTCTGCCATGCCTGTCCTCCTGCTGCGCTGCGAATCCTGGGCCACCCTCCATTCTCCAGCGTCGCGCAAGGGTGCCGCGTCAGGCCGCGGCGGGCTCCTTCGCCAGGGCCGCGACGTCGTCCAGCCCGCCCGCGAGCCCGTCGGCCAGGCCCTCGCCGGAGGCGTACTCCGGCTCGTCCAGGAAGGGCAGGGCGACCTCGCCGAGGCCGGCGAGACCCTCCGCCGGCACTTCGGCATCAGCGGCAAGGACCACACCGGGTAGCGCCCGCCGCCCGTAGGATCACCCCGTGCCCCCGCGCCCCGCCCCCCTGCGACCGCCGCTGACCGAGGCCGAGGTGGCCGACGCCGAACGCGAACTCGGCGTCCGCTTCCCCGCCGAGTACCGCGCGTACCTGCGCGACACCGGAATCGACGCAGGCGGGTACCGCGTGGTGCGCACCGACGCCGGCTGGCGGTGGCCGGGGGACGACCGGCTGCGGCGCGACCTGCTGACCGAGCCGTTCCCGCACCCCGACTCGTACGCGCGGGCCGACGCGGAGCTGTGCGCGCGCGAGCCCGACGAGGCGGACTTCCCCGACCTGGCCTCCTACCTCGCCGCCTGGGCCGCCTGGGACGCCGAGTGCGAGGAGTTCGAGGACCGCCGGACGGCGGGCGCGCTGTGCCTCCAGGAGCACGGCTGCGGCTTCTCCACCCTGCTGGCGGTGTCCGGACCGCTCGCCGGCACGATGTGGTGGGACGGCCGCGCCAGTTGCGACCTCATCGTCCCCCTCTCCCTCGACCACGCGGGCGCCGGCCGGCCGGCCACCTTCGGCGAGTGGCTCGGCCGCGACTCCTGGGACCTGCTGCCCGACCGGGCCCGCCCCCGCACCGCCGGCCGCCCCCCGGCGCCCTGACCGGGCGGCGACCGGCCCGCCCGCCCCGTCCGATATCCGCTGGCCGGGCCCCGGCAGCCGCTGCTTGGATGGCCCGATGGACGGCTACGAGATCTCCACCGACCCCGACCGGCTCGACGCCGCGCTGGTCCACCGCTGGCTGTCGCAGGACGCCTACTGGGCCCTCGGACGCAGCCGCGAGAAGCAGGACGCGGCCATCTCGGCCTCACTGAACTTCGGCGCCTACGACAGCGCTTCGGGCGCCCAGCTCGGCTACGCGCGGGTCGTCACCGACCGGGCGACCTTCGCCTGGCTCTGCGACGTGTACGTGGACCCCGGCGCGCGCGGCAAGGGCCTCGGCAGCGCCCTCGTGGACGCCGTCAAGGCCCGGCTTGCCCCCTACGGGCTCCGCCGCATCCTGCTGGCCACCGCCGACGCGCACGAGGTCTACGCCCGCGCGGGCTTCGAACCGCTGGCCACCCCCGCCAAGTGGATGGCGTACGGAGAGCAGTAGCGCGCCGGCCGGTCCTCAACCCGGCCAGGCCGCCACGAGGTCGCGGTACCCCGCGAAGCGGGGGCCGGGCACCGCCTCGTCCACCGTCCGGCCGTCCGGTTCCCACCCCCCTCACCGGGATCCCCGGCTACGGCCTCCAGGGGACGCGGTGTTCGGCGAGGTGGGCCAGGACCGAGTGGTTCGCCTCCCAGCCGTCCGGGAACTTGACCGTCACGCCCAGCTGGACCGGTTCCGTCGACGGGTGGTCGTCCAGCAGCTCCGCTATCCCCGCCCGGGCCACCACCACGCAGGCGTGCCGGTGCCGGGAGGCCAGCACGCACAGGCGGCCCGTCTCCAGGTGGAACGCCGTCGCGTCGGGGCGGCCCGACAGGGGGTGCAGGACCACGGTGAGGTCGTACTCGCGGCCCTGGAGCCGGTTCGCGGTGTCCACGGTGACCCCGCCCACGCCCAGCGCGGCCAGCGCCGAGCGCACGGCGGCCGCCTGGTCGCGGTGGGCGGTGCCGACGGCGATCCGGTCCGGTGTCAGCGGCGAGGGCCCCCCGGACCGCTCGTCGGAGGTCACCGCACCCCGGTCCAGCGCCCGGCGCACCACCAGCGCCACCGCCCGCACCGCCTCCGGGTCCGTGCGCGGGGTGTGCCGCGCCGGCAGCTCCAGCAGCCCCCAGCCCGACTCGGCGGCCTCGTCCAGGACCCGGTCCGGGCCCGAGCCGTCCGACGGGACCCCGTACGCGAGACGCCGCTCGCCGGGGCCGGTGCCGCTGCGGAACTGCGAGTACGGGTAGAAGGCGCGCGAGACCAGCGGTGCGGCCGTCGCCGGGAGCCGCCACGACACCGGCAGCCGGTGCTGCGGCAGCTGCGGGTTGTGCGCCAGCAGGGTGGAGACCGCCGAGGCGGAGGGGTCGTACGACAGACCCGCCCACTGCTCCGCGCCGACCATGCTGAACGGGTCCAGCTGCCCCGGGTCGCCCACGAACAGCGCCCGCTCGAACAGCCCGGCCACCGCCAGCAGCGCGTCCGAGCGCATCTGGTACGCCTCGTCCACGATGGCGTGCTCCCACGGCTCCGCGTCCCTGACGTACGCCCACTTCGCGGCGGTGGAGATGGTCACCGGCAGCTCCGCCAGGTCCGCCGGCTTCGCCGACAGGGTGACGGACGCCAGCTCGCGCAGCGCCGGGTCGTAGGCGTCCCCGTCGCTGCTGTGCAGCCGGCCCACCTTCAGCCCCGGATCCGCGTCGGCGAGGCGCAGCACCAGGTCGTCCACCTGCGCGTTGGTCTGCGCGACCACCATCAGCCGGCGCCCGGCGGCGGCCAGCTCCCGGGCCGCGCGCACCACGAGCGTGGACTTGCCGGCCCCCGGCGGGGAGTCCACCACCACGCCCCGCTCGGTGCCGTGCAGGGTGTCGTGGAGGATGGCGGCGGTGGCCCGGCCGGCGGCCGCGCCGGGGTCGAAGGCGGTGGTCACAGGAGGTCCTCGTCGGTCACGGCGTCCAGGGCGGGGGCGGTCGCGGAGCCCGGAGGGCCGCCGTGCGTCCACGGGGTGTTCTCCGGGTCGGGCAGCTTCGGGCCGCCGCGCGCGTCGTGCTCGAAGAGGGTCCAGCAGTCCCGGTCGCCCTTCTCCGGCACCGAGCCGGCCACCGGCTCCCGGCCCGCGCCCATCTTGTCGAGGACGCGCAGCACCAGCTGCCCGTCCTCCTCGTACCGTACGAACGCGAAGGCCTGCGGGCGCCCGTCCAGCGAGCGGTACACCTTCCCGCCGCCCTCCTCCGCCAGCTGCGGCCGGTCCTCGGTGGCCACCGTCACCAGCGGGCGCGGGCGGGGGCGCTTGCCGTCCGTCCACTCCATCACCACCTCGGTGACCTCCCCGGCGAACGCCTCGCCCGCGAACCGCCGGCCCGCCATGACCAGCGGGTCGTCCAGGGCCTCCTGCGCGTCGAGGCGCACCTGCTCGGTCTCCCGCGTGGCCAGCTTCTGCGCGGCCGTCACCGCGTCGTCGCGGCGCGGCTGCGGCGGCTCGCCCGCGCGGACCCGGTCGCGGTGGCCGGTGAAGGACCAGCGGTCGCGGGTCCAGCGCTCCTCGGTGCGCTCGCCGGGGGGCAGGGCGCGCAGCAGGGCGATCGCCTCCCAGGTCTGCCGCCAGGTGTTCCGCATCTGCCCCTCGACCAGCTGCCGCACGGCCTCCTCGGCGCGCCGCACGGGCTCCGCGTCGCGGGATCCGCCCGCCGCCGTGCGGGCGGCGTCGAACCGCGTGATCGCCGGGGCCAGCAGCTTGTTGTCGAAGGCCGGGTCGGTGGCCGGGCCGGCCGGCGGGAACAGCAGCAGGCCCTCCCCGTCCCGGGCGAGTTCCACGTGCAGCGCCCGCTCGGCCCCGGACGTGCCCTCGGGCGGGTCGATCCAGCCGAGCAGGGCCCCCAGGTGCTGGTCCTCCAGGCTGCTCTGGCCGGTCGCCCAGTGCCGGCCGAGCAGTTCGGTGGCGGCCATCAGCATCGAGGAGCCGGGGACGCGGGAGCGTTCGGCGAGGTGCGTGAACCAGCGGCCCAGCAGCGGCACCTGGGTGGGGGCCGGGTACGGGTTCTCCGGGTCCTCCTCGGCGGTGCGGCGGAAGCGCATGGAGCGGCCCAGCAGGCGCACGTACTCGATGCCGGCCCGGCTCGGCACGATGATCTGCGGCGCGTCCACGCACAGCTCGGCCTCCACCTTGACCTTCTTGCCGGTCTCCGGGTCGGTCTCGGTGCGCTCGGCCGGCTCCACGACGTCCGCGTACGCGTCGACGTACGCCATCACCTGCGCGGCCAGGGCGGCCAGGAACTCCCAGCGCAGGTCCCGGTCGCGCGGCTGAGGTATGACGAAGACGGACGGGTCGTCCGGGTCGGTGCCCAGCATCGCGCCGAGCGGCGCCCCGGCCTCGCCGGCGGTGGTCAGCGGGACGAAGACCAGCGGCCGCTCGCCCAGGTGGCGGTGGCGCACGGTCGCGAGCGGCCGGGCGCGGCCCGCGCGGACCGCCTCCAGCCGGGCCAGGGTGCTCAGCAGGGGCATTCGGGGCTCTCCGGTGCGTACGGGGGTCGGGCGGCGGCCGCCTCCAGCGCCTCGGCGCGCAGCCGGGCCGCCCGGCGCAGCGCCGCCGCGGTGGGATCGTCGGCGGGGGCGTCGCCGGAGCGGGCCCCGGCGGCCGCCGCGAGGGCCGCCTCGACGGTGGTCAGGCCGCCCAGCTCGCCCCGTACGGAACGGCCGAGCGCGGCCGGCTCCCCGGCGGCGCGGGACCGCTCGCGGCAGTGGAAGGCCAGCTCGCAGGCGGCGAGGCACTCGGGGGCGTAGGCGGCGGAGACCGCGGAGACGGCGGCGGTCAGCTCGGCGGCGGGCCGCGCGGGGTCGAAGCAGAGCCCCTCCGGCAGCCCGTCGGCCAGCTCCTCGACCCGGGTCAGCCGCTCCAGCTGGCGGCGGGTCACCGACCGCTCGCGGCGCACGTCCACGAGCGCGGCGGTGGGCACGTTGGAGAAGTCCTTCGGGCAGACGAGCAGCACCTGGTGGCCCACCTCGGCTCCCGCGAGTTTCCGGGCGGTCTGCTCCAGGGCGAGCACGTACACGGCGGCCTGCCGCGCGGCGGCCCCCACCTTCGCGGCGTCGGCGGCCCCGTCGATCAGCGGGAACGACTTGATCTCCACGACGGTCCAGCGGCCGTCGGGGTGCACCACGACGGCGTCCGGCTCCAGGTACGCGGGGGTGCCCGCGACCTCCAGGGCCAGCATGGGATGGTCCAGCAGCGTCCACGCCCCGGCGGCGGTGGCCTCCCGCAGGGCCAGCGCCGTCCGCGCGGCACGCCCCTCGGGCCCGGCGGCGGTCAGGTCGGGCACCCGCGCGTCCCGCCCGGGCGGCTCGGCCGCGCCGCCCAGGCGGGCGTGCGTCAGCCGCAGCAGCTCGGCGCCGCCGTCGCCCTTGACCTTGGCCTCGAAGGAGTTGCCGCGGACGATGGCGAACTGCGACTGCCCGAAGGCGGCGGGGGAGCCCAGGGCGGCCGCGAGCGCGGTCTTGTCCACTCCGGCGCCGTCGAGCAGGGCCCGTCTGCCGCAGCCGGGGTTGGCGGCGAGAGCGGCGAGCGCCCGGGCGTCGAGCGGGCGGGGCGGCACGGCGGGGCCGCGCAGGTCGGCGAGCCGCTGCCGCAGTGTCGTCGTCTGGGGCGGGCCGCTGGGCGGGTAGGAGCTCACGGGCGGAAGTGTCCCATCCGCCACTGACAATCGTGGTCATACGGCGGAAACGGTCCAGCCCGCCTTGCCCCAGCGGGGCGGGCCCGGGGGCGGCCGGAACGCCGGCCGCCCGCGTCGGGGATGATGGACGGACGCCCTGACCGCATCCCCCGTCCCGGTCGCGCCCGCCGTGCGTCCCGGGGTGAGCACCTCTGACCAGGAGAAACACAGATGGCCCCGCGCATCCTGCTGGCCCGGCACGGCCAGACGGCATGGTCCCGGCTCGGCAAGCACACCGGACGCACGGACGTGCCGCTGCTGGAGGAGGGCCGGCTGGGCGCGCAGCGGCTGGGCGAGCGCCTGGCCCGCGAGCCCTGGGCGGACCTGCGCGGCCTGGAGGTGCGCACCAGCCCGCTGGTCCGCGCCAGCGAGAGCTGCGACCTGGCGGGCTTCGGCGCGCAGGCCGACGCCTGGGACACCCTCATGGAGTGGGACTACGGCGACTACGAGGGCATGACCCCGGCCGAGATCCAGGCGGTCCGGCCGGGCTGGCTGATCTGGCGCGACGGGGTCCCCGGCGGCGAGTCCGTCGCCGACATCGCGGCGCGCGCCGACGAGGTCGTGGCCTGGGCCCGCTCGGCGGAGCGCGACGTCCTCGTCTTCGCCCACGGCCACATCCTGCGCACCCTCGCCGCCCGCTGGCTCGGCTTCGAGGCCTCCTTCGGCGCCCGCATCCGGCTCGACCCCACCTCCCTGTCCGTCCTCGGCTGGGCCTACGGGGCCCCCGCGCTGGAGCGCTGGAACGACACCGGCCACCTCGAAGGCTGACCCCGGCTCCGGTGTGCGGCATCCGGGCCGGGTGGCGCGCGGTTGCCTCCGGGGTGCCGCGGCGGCGGTTCAGGCCTCGGCGTGCCGGGTGAGGAAGGCGCCCACGCGCGGGGAGCGCTGGTGCGGGACCAGGGTGCGGGCCGTGCCCGCGAGCATGGACCGGATCCGGGTCGAGCGGACGTCGGCCAGCAGGTCCAGCACCCGGCCGCCCGCCCAGGCCGCCTCGTCGGGCGCCCCGGCGCGGGCCAGGTTCTCGGCGAGCTCCGCCGTGTAGAGGGCGACGTTCCGCGAGAAGTGCGGGTCCTGGAGGTCCGCCGCGCGCCGGGCGTGCCGGGCCGCGCGGACGTGCTCCCCGAGCGCGGCCCAGCAGCGGGACTCCAGGGATTCCAGCTCCGCCTCGCCGAAGAACGACATCCACTCCGGGTCGGCGCCGCACTCGCCCCGCGCGAACTCCGCGTGCGCCCGGGCCAGGGACTCCTCGCAGGCCCTGCGGTCCCCGAGCCCCGCCCAGCCGCCGGCCTCCCGCAGCGCCAGCAGCGCCAGCAGCCGGGGCGAGCCGAGCGGGCGGGCCGCGCGCAGGCCCGCCTGGGCCGCCCGTACCGACTCGCGGTGGCGTCCGCGGTCCCGGGCCAGGAAGGCCATGTTGCTGAAGGCGTGCGCCTCCAGGGCCGCGTTCCCCGAGACCCGGGCGGTGGCCAGGGCCTCCGCGTAGTGCGAGCGGGCGTCCTCGAAGCGGCCCGAGTCGTGCGCCAGCCAGCCCACCGAGACGGCCAGTTCCCCGGCCCCCGCGTGCAGCCGGTCCTCGGTGGACTGCCGGGCGGCCCCCGCGTCGAGCAGCGCGTAGGCGGTCTGCAGGGGCTGCGCCGCCCGCCGGTAGAGGGCGTCGGCGCCGTGCCGGTCGTCCAGCAGCCGGATCTGGCGTACCGCGTCCTCGACCGCGGCGGCCTCGGCCTCCCCGGCGCGGGCGGGGATCCGGCGGCTGTCGCCGAGCAGGGTGAGGCTGAGGGTCGCGGCCGCCACGGTCGCGGAGCCGCCCGTCATGAACGCGCGACGCAGCACGTCGCTCTCCTTGGAACGCTGGATGAGGTGGGGGAAGACCGGGGGAGCGGGCCGGGCGCGCTGCGCGGACCGGCCGCGGACCGTCTCGCGGGGGGAGAACCCGAAGTCGGCGAGGGTACGGCCCGGGAACATGTGGAGGAAGACCCGCTCGTAGGCGTAGTTGGGACAGCGGATCTCGCCCGACTCGACGCGGCCGATGTAGCGGGCGTCGCAGGAAACCGTTTCGCCGATCTCGCGGGCCGCGCGGCGGACCATGGCCGCGAACTCGGCCGGGGAGTGCTGACCGCGCAGCCGGCGGAAGGAGGAGTTGGGTGAGTGGGGGGACGCCGCCATGGACGTGTGCCTCTCTGGACAATCCCAGGTGTCCCGCAGGACCCTGTCGATCCCGGTCGATCTCGCCCCGGAGTCAGGGCTCCGGCGCGCATGAACGTACCGCCGGCGAGGGGTGCTTCATGCGGTGTTTGGCTACAAAACGGATATCTCACCCGTCATCCGCCATGAACTGCCATCCTTTGCGGCGTCTTGCCGCCGCACCCGTTGACGCTTCCGCGCGTTGAACCCATGCGGATACGGATCGAGGAGGGGTTCCCCTTGGTGGAGGCCGGCATGGACAGCATCGGAACGAACACCGCGCCCGGGCCCGGCGCGACCTCCCCGGCCGCGAGCCCGGCCGCGACCCCGGGCGCGGCCCCCTCGGCGGTCCTGTCACCGACCCCTGCGCCCGTCCCGTCACCGGCTGCGACGACCGCCGCCGAGCCCGTCCCGTCACCGGTCGCCGCGTCCGCCCCTTCGTACGTCGTGCCCTTCGCGGCGCCGGACCTGGTGACCGTGCCCGCCCGCCAGGGCCTGGAGGCGGTGGACATCATCCGCCGCGGCGCCGGGCAGGCCGCCCCCGGCGTCGGCCCGGTGCTGCACGACGGCTCCGGCGGGACCCTCGGGTTCCTCGTCCCGCCCGGCACGGCGGACGCCTGGGACCTGCCGGGGAGCGCCTGTACGCAGACCAACGGGCGCGGCATGCGCTTCGGCGACGCCGCCTCGCCCACCGCGGGCGGCACGGGCTGGCTGCTGCCGCCCGAGGCGGTGGGCCCGGTCACCGACCCCGAGGTGCTGCGTGCCGCGCTCGGCGAGGCGGCCCGGCTGATCGAGGCGGCCGACAACTGCCGCTGAGGCGCTGACCAGCCATAATGGGGGCGTGGCAGGCAAGAGCAAGGGCAGCAGGGGTAATCGGGGCGGCGCGGAACCGGTCGTCGGGCAGGTGGGCGGTGGCCTCGCCGAGCTGGTCCCGGACCGCGAACGCCCCCGCGCCTGGACCCTGCTCATCGACGGGGCCCCGCAGTCGCACGTGGACCTGGCGGACCCCGAGCACCTGGACTTCGCGTACCAGCGCCGGATCGGGCACCTCATCGACCTGATCGCCCCGGCCCGCCGGCCCCTGAACGTGGTGCACCTGGGCGGCGGCGCCTTCACCCTGGCCCGCTACACGGCCGCCGTGCGCCCCCGCTCCACGCAGCAGGTGGTGGAGATCGACGGGGCCCTGGTGGCCTTCGTGCGGGAGCACCTGCCGCTGGACCCCCAGGCGCGGATCCGCGTACGGGCCGTGGACGCCCGGGCGGGGCTCGCGAAGGTGCCGGACGGCTGGGCGGACCTGGTCGTCGCGGACGTGTTCAGCGGGGCGCGCACCCCGGCCCACCTGACCAGCGCGGAGTTCCTGGACGACGTACGCCGGGCCCTGGCGCCCTCCGGATGGTACGTGGCCAACCTCGCGGACGGCCCGCCGCTGGCGCACCTGCGGGGCCAGATCGCCACGGCCGCCTCCCGGTTCGCGGAGCTGGCGCTGGCGGCGGATCCGGTCGTCTGGCGGGGGAAACGTTTCGGCAACGCGGTGCTCGTGGCCTCCGACCGAGAGCTGCCCGTCGCGGAGTTCACGCGCCGCGTGGCGAGCGACCCGCACCCCGGCCGGGTCGAACACGGCCGCGCGCTCGCGGACTTCGCCGGCGGCGCCGCCCCGGTCGCGGACGCCTCGGCGGTGGCCTCCCCCCAGCCGCCGCCCTCGGTCTTCCGCTGACGAGGCCCACGGGCGGCACGGCCCACGGGTCGACACGGCCCACGGGTCGACACCGCCTACGGGTCGACGATCTCCACCACCGGCGGGTGGTCGTGCCAGGTGCAGAACACCGACACCTCGCGGCCGCCCTGGGTGAAGGTGACCCGGATCCAGAAGTCCTGCTTCCACACCTGCATCCGCCAGCCCGCCTCCGGTGTGGCCGAGACCAGCCCCGCCGAGGTGGTCCCGAGGTCGAAGACGACCCGGCCCCCCGACACCGCGTAGCTCCTCACCGTGCCGGATCCGCCGCCCTGCCCGTCCTCCGGGTACGGGCTCCGGCCGGGCGGCGGCGCCGCCTGCCTCGGCTTCGCGGACAGGGAGGCCGAAGGGCCGCCCGCAGCGGGCCCCGACGCGGACGCGGAGGCGGACGCCGCCGGGGACGGGGAGCCCGGCGACGGCTCCGGGCCCGGCGTGGCGGAGGACGGCGGCGGGGCGGACGGCGCCCGCGCCGTCAACGGCACCGCGAGCGGAGGGTCGTAGGCCGTTCCGGACATGACCGTGTGCACGCCCCACCACGTCAGGGTCACGGCGGCCGCGGTCGCCAGCACCCAGGCCACGGCATGTACAGGTCCTCGTCGCATCGGGGCCCATCCTGCCCCACCCGTCACAGACCCGGCCCGGCACCTCCCCGGGTCCCCCGGATGGACTACCGTGCGCCCATGGCTAGTGTGCTCGTGGTCGAGGACGACCAGTTCGTACGTTCCGCCCTCATCCGGCACCTGACCGAGGCCTCCCACACCGTGCGGAGCGTCGGCACGGCCCTGGAGGCCCTGCGCGAAGTCGCCCACCACCGTTTCGACGTGGTCATCCTCGACCTCGGGCTGCCCGACCTCGACGGCTCCGAGGCCCTGAAGATGCTGCGCGGCATCACCGACGTACCGGTCATCATCGCCACCGCCCGCGACGACGAGGCCGAGATCGTCCGGCTGCTCAACGACGGCGCTGACGACTACCTGACGAAACCCTTCTCCGTCGAGCACCTCTCCGCCCGGATGGCCGCCGTGCTGCGCCGCGCCCGCGCCGCCGCGGGGGCCGAGCCCCCCTCCCGCGTGCTGCACGTCGGCGGGCTCGCCATCGACCCGCTGCGCCGCCAGGCCGAGCTCGACGGCTGCGTGCTCGACCTCACCCGGCGCGAGTTCGACCTGCTGGCCTTCCTCGCCGGACGGCCCGGGGTGGTCGTGGCCCGGCGCGAGCTGCTCGCCGAGGTGTGGCAGCAGTCGTACGGGGACGACCAGACCATCGACGTGCACCTGTCCTGGCTGCGCCGCAAGCTCGGCGAGACCGCCGCCCGCCCCCGCTACCTCCACACCCTGCGCGGCGTGGGCGTCAAACTGGAGCCACCGCAGTGAGGCGGACGCAGTGAGGCTGACGCAGTGAGGCGGACGCCGTGAGATGGGCGCTGGTCAAGGTGTGCCTCGCGGTCACGGCCATGGTGGTCCTGGCCTTCGCGGTGCCCCTGGCGATGGTGGTGCGGGAGATGGCCAGCGACCGCGCCTTCTCCAACGCCGAGCGGCAGGCCGCCACCATGGGGCCGACCCTGTCCATCACCACCGACCCGGCGCAGCTGCGCCGGGCCGTGGAGTCCACCGAGATGGGCGCCGCCGGGCGGATGGCCGTCCACGTGCCCGCGGTCGGCGGCGCCGCCGCGGTGGACGTCGGCGACGGCCGGGCCTCGGCGCAGGCGGTGGCCGAGACCCGCTCCCTCGGGCGGGCGACGACCACCGGCGTCCCCGGCGGGGGGTCCGCGCTGCTCCAGCCCGTCGCCCTCGGCTCCGGGGACATCGCCGTGATCGAGATCTACGTGCCGGAGAGCGAGGTCAGCAACGGCGTCACCACGGCCTGGCTCGTCCTCGGCGGGGTCGGCCTCGCGCTCGTCATCGGCTCGGTGGCGGTCGCGGACCGGCTCGGCGCCCGCCTGGTGCGCCCCGCCGAACGCCTCGCGGACGCCGCACACCAGCTGGGGGAGGGCAGGCTCGGGGCGCGCGTGCCGGAGGACGGCCCCAAGGAGCTCCGCTCGGCGGCCGTCGCGTTCAACTCGATGGCGGACCAGGTCGTGGAACTCCTCGCCAACGAGCGGGAGCTCGCCGCCGACCTCTCGCACCGGCTGCGCACGCCCCTGACCGTGCTCAGGCTCAACGCGGCCTCCCTCGGCGACGGCCCGGCCGCCGAGCACACCCGGGCGGCGGTGGAGCAGCTGGAACGGGAGGTCGACACGATCATCCGTACCGCCCGCGAGCAGCGCCCGCCCACCGCGGCCGCCACGGCCGGCTGCGACGCCTCCGAGGTGATCCGCGACCGGATGGCCTTCTGGTCGGCGCTGGCGGAGGACGAGGGCCGCGAGGTCCGGCTCGCGGGCGTCGACCGGACCGTGCGCATCCCGGTGGCCCGCCCGGAGCTGGCGGCCGCCCTCGACGCGATGCTCGGCAACGTCTTCCGGCACACCCCGGAGGCCACCGCCTTCGCGGTCGACGTGCACGACGCGGGGGACGCCGTCATCGTCCTGGTCTCGGACGCCGGCCCCGGCATCGCCGACCCGGACGCCGCCCTGCGCCGCGGCAACGACGGCGCGCGGGACGGTTCCACGGGACTCGGCCTGGACATCGTCCGGCGGGTCGCGGAGTCCACGGGCGGCGACGTACGGCTGGGGCGCTCGGTGCTCGGGGGGACCGAGGTACGGGTGTGGATCGCGCTCGACGACCGGGCCCGGGGCGGCGACCGCGGGGCGCGCGGGCGGCGCGCCCGCCGCAGGCGCCGGGGCGACTGACCCCGGCCGGGGCAACCGGCGTACCCCCGGGGGCGCGCCTCGCGGGGCGGAAGTCCGCAGGTCGGTACGGTCCGCCTCATGGACACCCTCATCTTCGGCGGGCTCCTCGCCACCCTCGTCGCGATGCACCGGGACACGTCCCGGACCGTGATGCTCGGCGCCTGGTGGGTCATGCTCGTCGCCGTGCTCCTGCTGATGGCCCACCACATCACCAGCGGCCTCGCCCTCCACCTGAGCTACTGACCCGTGGCCACGATGAACAGCCTCCTGTCGGAGGCGCCGCCGGAGAGCGGCCTGCTGGGGCGGGTCCAGTACTGGTTCGCGTGCTTCTTCGCCGCCGGCTGGACGGCGGTCGTCTGCGGCGGCCTCTTCTACCAGTTCGGGCTGGGGGAGTACCCCTGCCCCCTGTGCGTCGTGCAGCGGATGTTCATGCTGCTGGCCGCGGCCGGCGCCGGATACATCGTCCGCACCGCGCTGACGGCCGGCGTGGTGACGGGCCGGGACTACATGACGGGCTGGGGCATGGCCCTGGTCGCCGTGATGTGCGGCTCCTTCGCCGCGTGGCGGCAGACGATGCTGCACGTCCTCCCCGGCGACAAGGGATACGGCAGCGAGGCGTTCGGCCTGCACCTGTACGTGTGGGCGTGGATCCTCTTCTCCGCCTCGGCCGTCGCGATCGGCGTCGTCCTCGCCCTCGCCCACGCCACGGCCGCCCGGACCGTCCCGACGGCCGCCCCCGGCCCGTACCGGACGGCGGGGATGCTCGTCCTGGGCTTCCTGGGGCTGGTCATCGCCGTCAACCTGGTGGCGGTCTTCCTGGAGGAGGGCTTCCACTGGTTCCTGCCGGACGACCCCTCGCGCTACCGGTTCTTCCACGACGTCGGAATCCTGGACTGAGGGGTTCCGCCGCGCGGGGAACACCGTACGGCTCCCGCCGCCCGGCGCCGGTACGGACGGCCCGCCCGGACGGGGGCGCAAATGTTGCCGCGGCCCCGTGCCGCGCGGAGGGTGGCCCTGACGGAAGGAGCCGCGCATGAGAGTCATGCTCAGGGCCCACATGGACACGGCCGCCACCAATGAGGGCATCTCGACCGGCGGCCTGCCCCAGGCGATGAAGAAGCTGATGGACAGGGTGAAGCCGGAGGCTGCCTACTTCGGCCTCCACGAGGGAGTGCGCTCCTGCTGGATGGTCTTCGACCTCCAGGACAGCGCGGACATGCCCTCGCTGACCTGGGACCTCTTCCACGAGTTCAACGCCGAGATCGAGGTCGCCCCCGTCATGACCGCGGCAGAACTGGCGAAGTCGCTGGGGGCGCTGCACTCGGCGTGAGCCCCGGCGACCCCAGCCGTACGCCGGCCCCCGCGCCCGCGGCTGCGCCGGCCCGGGCGCGCCCGGCGGGTGTACGGACATGCAGAAGGCCCCGGTCCGCTCTCGCGAACCGGGGCCTTCCCGCAGGGTGAGTGACGGGACTTGAACCCGCGGCCACCTGGACCACAACCAGGTGCTCTACCAACTGAGCTACACCCACCATGTCCGGTCGCAGAACGACCGGCCGAAGAAAAGGGTACAGGGTCCGTGAGGGTGCTCGCTCCACCTTTCCCCCGCGCCCCCCCTCCGGGGGTGCTACTCGCCCGCCACCACGTGCTTGGCGGCGATCGACCGGGCGGTGTCCGAGTCGGGTCCGGGCTGCGGCACGAAGACCGCCTCGCGGTAGTAGCGCAGCTCGGCGATGGACTCCCTGATGTCCGCCAGCGCCCGGTGGTTGCCGCTCTTCGGCGGGCTGTTGAAGTACGCCCGCGGGTACCAGCGGCGCGCCAGCTCCTTGACCGAGGACACGTCCACGATCCGGTAGTGCAGGTGGCTCTCCAGCGCGGGCATGTCACGGAAGAGGAACCCGCGGTCGGTGCCGACCGAGTTCCCGCACAGCGGGGCCTTGCGGGGCTCCTTCACGTGCTCCCGCACGTACGCCAGGACCTGCGCCTCGGCGTCGGCCAGGGTCGTGCCGCCGGCCAGCTCGTCGAGCAGCCCGGAGGCGGTGTGCATCTCGCGCACCACGTCCGGCATGGTCTCCAGGGCCGCGTCCGGCGGGCGGATCACGATGTCCACGCCTTCGCCGAGCACGTTGAGTTCCGAGTCGGTGACCAGCGCGGCCACCTCGATAAGTGCGTCGTCCGTCAACGAGAGCCCGGTCATCTCGCAGTCGATCCACACCATGCGATCGTTCATGCGCCCCACCTTATGCCGAAGGTCCCCTTATGCCGAAGGTCCCCCGCACCGGTGCCCGACCGGTGCGGGGGACCTCCCCGCTTCGACGCGGCCGCTACGCGTGCTCGCGCAGCACCCGGCTCGGGGCGTACAGCTCCGTCACGCTCGGACCGGAGGCGGCCAGGGCCGCCGCCGCCCGCTGGGGCTGCGGGGTGCGCTGGTGCGGCACCGGGGCGCCCTGCATCTCCGAAACCGGGGACACGTCGGCCTGCGGCCGGCGCGCGCGGTAGGCGGAGCGGTAGGCGGCCGGGGAGGACCCGAGCTGCCGGCGGAAGTGGCCGCGCAGGGCGACCGGCGAGCGGAAGCCGCAGCGGCCGGCCACCTCGTCGACCGAGTAGTCCGAGGTCTCCAGCAGCCGCTGCGCCTGGAGCACCCGCTGGGTGATCAGCCACTGGAGCGGCGCGCTGCCGGTGAGCGAGCGGAACCGCCGGTCGAAGGTGCGCCTGCTCATGTAGGCGCGGGCGGCCAGCGTCTCCACGTCGAACTGCTCGTGGAGGTGTTCCAGCGCCCAGGCGACGACCTCGGCGAGCGGGTCGGCGCCGATCTCCTCGGGCAGCGACCGGTCGAGGTAGCGCTCCTGGCCGCCCGTGCGGCGCGGCGGGACGACGAGCCGTCGGGCCAGGGCCCCGGCCGCCTCGCTGCCGTGGTCGGTGCGCACGATGTGCAGGCACAGGTCGATCCCGGCCGCGGTGCCCGCCGACGTCAGCACGTCGCCGTCGTCCACGAAGAGCTCGCGGGGGTCGACGTGGACGGACGGGTAGCGCTTGGCCAGCGTCGGCGCGTACATCCAGTGCGTCGTCGCGGGCCGGCCGTCCAGCAGCCCGGCGGCGGCGAGCACGAAGGCTCCCGTGCACAGGCCGACGATCCGGGCCCCCTCCTCGTGCGCCAGGCGCAGCGCGTCGAGCGCCTCCGGCGGCGGCGGAGAAGTGATGGAGCGCCAGGCCGGCACGACGACGGTGCCCGCCCGGGCGATCGCCTCCAGCCCGTACGGCGCGGTCAGTTCGAGTCCGCCGGTGGTCCGCAGCGGACCGTCCTCACCGGCGCACACGAGCAGTCGGTAGCGTGGAACTCCCGCGTCCTGCCGGTCGATGCCGAACACGGACAGCGGAATGGAACTCTCGAAGATCGGCCCGCCGCTGAACAGCAGCACCGCGACGATCTCCCTGCGGCGACGCCCCGCGAGCTTCCGGCCCGCGTCCGCGACGACGGCGGTGGAATCCTGGCTCATGGCGCTAAGCCCCCCTTGGGTGTCGCGACTCCTTGGTCTGGTCGCACCTGCACGTTTCCCCTCGGCCTTGCACGTGGATCCCCCGCCGTAAATACATGATCGAATCTACTGCGTCCCGTGGTGTCGGCGTGACAAGTTCAGCACGCAGCGCTATGTCGACTTGGCAACTTGGCGAAAAGCATTCGATCAGGAAGCGTTCCACTCCGCTACCCGGCGAGGAAGCCCGCGATCCGGCCGTGGCCAGTACCCATGGGGTGGATACGTCCCCCGGAGTCCGTAGTCGCTGGTGGTGGGGGGATCGGGGGGACATTCCGGCAAGGGAAGCACTGGGTCCGGAAGTTGGCTGAAAACAACCGGGTGTGTACGTGCGAACCGGTCAGCCCTGCGGGGACGGGCCACCGGAGCCGTGGCAGCCGCGGTGCGAACCGGCCCCGGTGCGCGAGTGCCGGCCGCGGTGGCCGGACGGAAGCGGATCCTCCGTCAGCACCCGCGCCGCGGCCCGCTGCGTCTTCTCCGAGTACCGCAGCAGCACCCGGCAGGCGGCCGTCACGGCGGCCAGCCCCAGGGTCGCCACGGCGGCCCCGCCGTACGAGGTCCCGTAGACCACCAGGACCACCGGGACGAGCAGGCAGCTGAAGGCGGCCCAGCGCACCACGTCACCCGCCGGGTCGTCATGGGGCCGTCCGGCGGACTGCCCGGACGGGTGAAGCGGGGCGCGTCCGGAGGACGGCACGGAGCGGGCGGACCGGGCGGACCGCGTCATCGGAGCGGGCTGGACGGGCTGGACGGGGTGAACCGGATGACCGGGCACGGCGTACTCCCTGCGGGCTCTTCCTGGACGGTCGGACCCTTGTCCAACGTCGCGCGGCGCGCCTCGGTCACTGCGCGCACGGGTGGCGCGGGCACCGCCCGTCACTGGCTGTAGGGGACAGCTGCCATTGCAAAGGCGCCCGCGCTCCGGCATGCTCCCTGGGACGCTCTCCAAGGGCGGCACGCCCTGTGCAGGACAGGAGTGTCGCCGTACCCTGGTGGGTAAGGGCTGGGAAGATGCTTCCCGGACAGAGTTCCGTCACGCAGCGTCGTCAAAAGCGCTCGTGGGCCCAGTCCGCGTCGTCAGAAAGTCCGAGTCGCCGAAACCGCCCCTGTCGCTTCCCCCGAGGACTCTTCGCCGAGACACCCATGGCCGGTCACGAATTCTCCGAACCCGCGGACCGCAAGCGCAAACACCTCGCCGATTCCGTATCGAGCGACCTGCGCGCGGTGGAACAGACACGTCACCCCTGTGACCCGGCCTTCCGTCACGGCGTGGTGGTGGGCTTCGACGGCTCCACGTCCAGTGAGCGCGCCCTGGCCTACGCGATCGGCATGGCCCGGCGTTCCGGCTCCGGTCTGATCATCGTGCACGTGGCCAACCGGCTGCCCACGACGGTGTGGGCCGGCTGTGAGCCGCCGGTCTTCGTGGACGTGCCCGACCACCGCACCGAGGTCCTCGGCCTGGAGCTGGCCTGCGCGGACTATCTGGCCGAGGTCCCGTGGATCCTGGTCGAGCGCGGCGGTGACATCTGTCACGAGCTGGAGGAGGTCGGCCGGGAATACTCGGCGGACGCCATCGTGGTGGGTTCCACCCACGGACTCGTGGGCCGGATCTTCGGCTCCGTGGCGGGCCGGCTGGCGAAGCGGGCGCAGCGACCGGTTGTTGTCATTCCGTAACCCCCTGTATCTCGGTTGTGCGGTTGTGAACCCCCTTGTAAAGGGTAGATAAATGCTGCTGGGACGCAGCAAACAACTGCAGATCGAAGGGAGCCCGCCGTGGACAATGGTGTCTCTGCGGGAAGCACGGCCTCGACTTCGACCCTGGGGACCATCGCCCTGGGTCTCACCCTTCTCGCGTTCGGTATCGGCCACACGGGCGTCCTCGCCGGTGTGACCGCCG
The DNA here is from genome assembly GCF_040651895.1 of Streptomyces sp. NPDC048352. Classification (NCBI taxonomy): domain Bacteria; kingdom Bacillati; phylum Actinomycetota; class Actinomycetes; order Kitasatosporales; family Streptomycetaceae; genus Streptomyces; species Streptomyces sp. NPDC048352. Next base: position 27,372 of record NZ_JBEZKZ010000038.1, on the reverse strand, counting down.
CCAACTCCGTTTCGCTCGCGATGTACGTCGGCGGAGCGGCGCTCTTCCTCCTCGGCCTCCTCGAGTACCGCGGCGGCGACGGCTTCAACGGCACGGCCTTCGCGGGCCTCGGCGTCTTCTGGTTCACCTGGGCCAAGGGCGCGGGCGCCGCGGTCTCGGACGAGGCGGCCGGAGCGTTCCTCGTCCTCTTCGCGATGCTCGCGCTGAGCCTGACGCTCGCCGCGGCGAGCGGAGTGTTCGGCCAGGGCGTCTACGGGCTGCTGACCCTCTCCCTCCTCCTGCTGGCCGTCGCCTCCTTCGCGGACAGCTCCGCACTGGCCAAGGCGGGCGGCTGGGTCGCCGCCGTGGCGGGGCTGCTGGCCTGGTACGGGGCCACCGCCGCGCTGGCGCACTGGCCGATGGCGCTCGGCAGGGCCCGGGGCAGGGCGGTCGCCGCGGGCTGAGCGGACCTGACACCAGGTCACGGCGCTACGGTGCCCCCGCAGTTGCGACGGCTCCGGAACGCGGACGGCCCCCGGGGGAGATCCCCCGGGGGCCGTCCCGCGCTCGCGGCGGTGACTACTCGACCGTGACCGACTTCGCCAGGTTGCGCGGCTTGTCGATGTCCCGGCCCAGGGCCAGGGCGGTGTGGTACGCCAGCAGCTGGAGCGGGATGCCCATCAGGATCGGGTCCAGCTCGTCCTCGTTCTTGGGCACGAGGATGGTGTGGTCGGCCTTCTCCTGCTCGCGGTGGGCGACGGCCAGGATCCGGCCGCTGCGGGCCTTGATCTCCTCCAGCGCCGCGCGGTTCTTCTCCAGCAGGTCGTCGTCCGGGACGATCGCGACCGTCGGCATGGCCGGCTCGATGAGCGCGAGCGGGCCGTGCTTCAGCTCGGAGGCCGGGTAGGCCTCGGCGTGGATGTAGGAGATCTCCTTCAGCTTCAGCGAGGCCTCCAGGGCCACCGGGTAGCCGCGGACCCGGCCGATGAACATCATCGACTTGGCGTCGGCGTACTCGGCCGCCAGCCGCTTGATGTCCTCCTCGCCCTTGAGGATCTCCTCGATCTGCGCGGGCAGCTTGCGCAGGCCCTCGATGATCCGCTTGCCGTCGGTGACCGACAGGTCCCGGATCCGGCCCAGGTGCACGGCGAGCAGCGCGAAGGCCACCACCGTGTTGGTGAAGCACTTGGTGGAGACGACGCACACCTCGGGGCCGGCGTGCACGTACACGCCGCCGTCGGCCTCGCGGGCGATCGCCGAGCCGACCACGTTGACCACGCCGAGGACGCGGGCGCCCTTGCGCTTGAGCTCTTGGACGGCCGCGAGCACGTCGTACGTCTCACCGGACTGGGAGACGGCGATGTAGAGGGTGTCCGGGTCCACGACCGGGTTGCGGTAGCGGAACTCGGAGGCCGGCTCGGCGTCGGCGGGGATGCGGGCCATGCTCTCGATCAGCCCGGCGCCGATGAGGCCCGCGTGGTAGGAGGTGCCGCAGCCCAGGATCTTGACGCGGCGGATGCCGCGGGCCTCGCGCGGGTCCAGGTTCAGGCCGCCCAGGTGGACGGTGTTGAAGCGGTCGTCGATCCGGCCGCGCAGCACGCGGTCGACCGCGTCGGGCTGCTCGGAGATCTCCTTGTGCATGTAGGTGTCGTGGCCGCCCATGTCGTAGGAGGCGGCCTCCCACTCCACGGTCTCCGGGGTGGCGGTGGTCGTCGTACCGCTCGTGGTGTAGGTGCGGAAGTCGTCGGCCTTGAGGGTGGCCATCTCGCCGTCGTTGAGGGTCACGACCTGGCGGGTGTGGGCGATCAGCGCGGCGACGTCGGAGGCGACGAGCATCTCCTTCTCGCCGATGCCGAGGATGACGGGCGAGCCGTTGCGGGCGACGACGATGCGGTCGGCGAAGTCGGCGTGCATCACGGCGATGCCGTAGGTGCCCTCGATGACCTTCAGCGCCTCGCGGACCTTCTCCTCCAGGCTGTCGGCCCGGGAGCGGGCGATCAGGTGGGTGATCACCTCGGTGTCGGTCTCGGACGCGAAGACGACGCCCTCGGCCTCCAGCTTGGCGCGCAGCTCGGCGGCGTTGTCGACGATGCCGTTGTGGACGACGGCGACCTTGTTCTCGGGGTCCAGGTGCGGGTGCGAGTTGGTGTCGCTCGGGGCGCCGTGGGTGGCCCAGCGGGTGTGGGCGATGCCCGTGGTGCCGGCGAAGCGCTTGGGGACGCGGGCCTCCAGGTCGCGGACGCGGCCCTTGGCCTTGACCATCTTCAGCGCGGCGGCCTTCGGGCTGTTGACGACGATGCCCGCGGAGTCGTAGCCGCGGTACTCCAGTCGTGCCAGGCCCTCCAGCAGCAGCGGTGCCACGTCACGCTTGCCGATGTAACCGACGATTCCGCACATACGGTGTTGCCCCTCCTGAAGTTCGGTGTCCTGCTCGTCCGCGCGCGGCCACGGGGCCGCCCCGGCCCCGTCAGCCGTAGACGATGCGGCGCAGCTGCCGGAGCGAGAGCTCCGGGGGCGCCACGGCACGGTGCGGCAGCTCGGCCGCGATCCGCTCGAAGATCTCCGCGTTGACCGCGCCGCCCGACTGCAGCTCGCGGTGGCGTCGGCGGACGAACTCCTCGGTCGTCTCGTTGAAGTACGCGAGCACGTCGAGCACCACCCGGGCGGCCTCGCCGCGCTGCAGCGCGGTGCTGCGCACCAGGTGGTCGACGAGGTCGTCATGGGACGGGCGGCGGTCGAGCACCAGTAGATATTGACTGTCCAAGGGGTGAAACGCAAAGATCCTGCCCGGAATCGGGCAGGATCCCGCTGGTCTGGACCAGGGAAGGGGAGATTCCGGTCCTGGGTGGTCAGAAACGACCCAAAATCGCCGCCTTCGCCGCCGCGAACTCGTCGGCGGTGAGGACGCCCGCCTGGTGCAGGTCGCCCGCCTCGCGCAGCCGCCGCAGCAGGGTGTCGTGGTCCACGGGCTCGCCCGCCAGGGCCGCCGACGACTCCGCGAGCGGCAGCGCCCCGGCCGGCCCGGGCGCGGCGGCCGCCGGATGGGGCATCCGTACGGCCACGGCCGCCGCGACCAGCGCCATCAGCGGATCCTTCTTGAAGCCGAACAGCTCGACCGTGCACGGGTCGTACTTGGGCGCGGGGGTACCCGTGGCGCCCGCCAGGGTGAACCGGAGCCAGCCGTTGTCCAGCCCCTTGGACGGGGACCACTCCACCGCCCGCACGTCCGCGAGCCGGAACTCGCGCGGCCCGCCCGAGCGCTTGGCCTCCTCGGTGGTCCAGTTCCAGTCCAGGACCACCCGGTCACCGTCGAAGGAGGCCGTCCCGTCACCCGCGCCGAAGGCGATCGGCACCGGCGGCCCCGGCAGCAGGTACGCGTCACACGGTCCGGGGTCCACCTGGTCCAGCAGCAGGGCGTTGCGCACCTCGTCCACGAAGTACTCCGCCACCCCGCCGCGGTCCGGCTCCACGGACAGCCGGTACGGGTCCGAAGCCTCCGGCAGGCGCCCGCCCGTCACCTGGAGCAGTGGGTCCGCCCCGTCGCGCAGCCGCAGCCGCAGGCGGCCCGCCTTGCGCCCCGGCTCATGGCTGATCCCCGCGATCGCCCGCAGCGGCACCAGCACCTCGCCGAGATGCTGCCGCAGCAGTCCCACCCCCTTGTCGCGGCCCGGCACGATGCGCACCGCGTCCCCGTCGAAGGTCCACGTACCGTCCTTCTGGATGATTTCCGCCATCCGGTGATTGTCCCACCGGCCCACCCCTCCACGCCGGAGCCCCTGTTGGCCTATACCTGGCCCATGAGAGTCCTGCGACGCGCGCTCGGCACCCTCCTCGTCCTTGGCGGCCTCGGCGCCGCCGTCTCCTGTACCGCGGCCCACGGCGACGACGCCAGACCCGGCGCCGGGCGGCGCGCCGCCCTCGCCCCCTACGAACGGCTCCTGCCGGCGCCCGCCTCCGCGCGGGCCGGAGGCGCCGGGTACGCCTTCGGCCCCGGCACGGTGATCCGTACCGGGCCGGACGCGCCGCGGGAGGTCCGGCAGGTCGGCGAACTCCTCGCGGAGCAGCTGCGCGGGCCGAGCGGGCTGCCGCTGCCGGTGGCGCAGGGGCAGGAGGGGGACGGGATCCGGCTGCGGCTGGACGACGCGGCCCGGGAGCTGGGCGCGGAGGGCTACCGGCTGCGGACCACCGCCTCCGGGGTCACCCTGACCGCGCGCACCCCGGCGGGCCTCTTCCACGCCGGGCAGACGCTGCGGCAGCTGCTGCCGGTGCGGGGCGCGGGCGTGGTGCCGGGCGGCGAGGTCACGGACACGCCGCGCTTCGCGTACCGGGGGGCGATGGTGGACGTCGCCCGCCACCACTTCCCGGTGGAGCAGGTCAAGCGGTACGTCGACCAGCTCGCCCAGTACAAGATCAACACGCTGCACCTGCACCTCACCGACGACCAGGGCTGGCGCATCGCCATCGACTCCTGGCCGCGCCTCGCGACGTACGGCGGCGCGAGCGAGGTCGGCGGCGGCCCGGGCGGGTACTGGACCAAGGCCGCGTACCGGGACCTGGTCGCCTACGCGGCGCAGCGCTACGTCGACGTCGTCCCGGAGATCGACATGCCGGGCCACGTCAACGCCGCCCTGGCCTCCTACGCGGAGCTGAACTGCGACGGCAGGGCCCCCGAGCGCTACACCGGGACCAAGGTCGGCTTCAGCTCGCTGTGCGTGGGCAAGGAGCGCACGTACGAGTTCGTCGACGACGTCCTCGGCGAGATCGCCGCCCTCACCCCCGGCCGCTACCTCCACATCGGCGGCGACGAGGCGCACTCCACCCCGGCGGCGGACTACGCGGCCTTCATGGACCGCGCCCAGGCGGTGGTGGCGAAGCACGGCAAGACGGTGGTGGCCTGGCACCAGCTGGCCGGCGCCCGCCCGGCGCGGGGGGCGGTGCTCCAGTACTGGGGCCACGATAAGACGCCCGCCGCGGACCGGTCGGCGGTCGCCGCGGCGGCCAGGGCGGGCCACCCCCTGATCCTCTCCCCGGCGGACCGCGCCTACCTGGACATGAAGTACGACAAGGCGACGAAGCCGGGCCTGTCCTGGGCCGGCTACGTCCCGGTCCAGCGCTCCTACTCCTGGAACCCGGGCTCCTACCTCCCGGACGTCCCCGAATCCTCGGTCCTCGGGGTCGAGGCCGCCCTCTGGACGGAGAACATCGCGACCCGGTCCGAGTGGGAACTGATGGCCTTCCCCCGCCTCCTGGGCCTCGCGGAACTCGGCTGGTCCCCGGCGGCCGCCCTGGACTGGCCCGCGTACCGCCTCCGCCTGGCCGCCCAGGCCCCCCGCCTGGAGGCCCAGGGCATCACCTACCACCGCGCCCCGGAGGTCCCGTGGGAATAGCGCCGGCCCGGCGTCGCCGGGTGGCGTGAAGGGGACCGTCAGCCGTGGGCGCCCTCCTGCGCTGTCGCAGGTCCGTGCAACGATCTGTCGAACCGGGGGAGGCGGCCGGCGTGCACCAAGGGGGCTTGAGGGAATGGGTTTTGACGAGGAGTGGGCTGAGCTGCGGGCGGCTGCGGCCGAGCGGCCGGCTTCGAGGAACGGCGTAACACCGGGCCCGGCGGAGCGGTGTTCCCGCCGGTGCGGGGGATCGAGCCGGATGCGGCGGCGCCGGACGGGAGGTGGCGGCGTGAGCGGGGACGCGGCTGATCTGGACGTATCGAAGCAGGCACTGGACCAGAGGCGATGCGGATGGATTCGTCGAGCCGGGGAGGGTGAATGCCTCGGGAAGATTCTCGGGCTCTGCGAGGAGCTGTGGCCGACGGTGGCTGGAATCCCGAATGGTTCGATCAGGGATCTCGTGCGAGAGACGGCGCGGTCTGACGAGGCTGCGATTCTGGGCTATCTCGACAGTGGTTACGAGATCCTGTCCTTCATGGGGTCGGTAAAGGATGTTCTGGGGTCAGGCGAAAGAATCCTCGGTGGCGACAATGTTGTCACCGACGGAGAATGGGTTTGGCGGGGAGACCTGTGGTTTTATGTGCTGACATACCACCTTGCCCTGCCGGCTGAATTCCTTCAGCAAGTTCGCGCACGGGAATATTGCATGCCCGATGTTGGGGCTGAACAGCGCGTTGCTGTCTACGAGCAGGTGCGGCACCTCTTGTAGTGCATTGACTGGTGTAGTCACGTCTGGTGACCCCGGAGGGTCAGGCAGTTCGATGGGCGCCAGGGCTGGCCGCGACCCGGGGCCCGGCCCGTCGCCGGGAATCGACCCGGGGGAGGTGGCGCCGCCACGCGCAGGAAATGAGCGGGAAGATATCGAGGGTGAGTGGCAGTGGCTTCGCTGGTCTATTTTCGCAAGGCTTCCGAGGATCCGTATGTGGTCGGTTACGAATTCGGTGACGATCCGCATGCCTTTTCGCGGCGGCTGACCATGCAAAAGGATCTGCACCGCGCGGGCGCTGACGACGGTGTGGTGGACTACACCTTCCTGAAGGCGTCGCGGAAGATCAACGCCATGCATGCGGAAGCCGGCGAGTGGCCGGAGCGAGGGATGAGCGTCAGCTGACCCCCGATGCGAAGCGGTCGTACTCCGAGTCGCCCGGGGGGAGGAGGCCGGCGCGGGTCATGGCGGTGCCCAGTTCCAGCTCGCGCTGCGGGTCCTCGCATTCCAGGCCGCACTGGATGATCTGCGCGACCATCTCCGTGGTGCCGGCCCGGAAGATCGAGCCGCTGTCCGACTGGTAGAACCACGCCTCGTAGAGGGGCGTTCCGTCGGCCGCCACCACGTCCCAGAGTTCGCACGCGTATAGCACGGCCTCGTCGTCGGGGGCGTCCTGATTCAGGCGGCGCTCCGCCGGGAGGTCCTCGTCGTCGTACGCGGTTCCGCACAGCCTGACCTGTTCGAGCTGCGCGGAACCGAGCTGCGTGACCGAGGTGATGTGCCGCCTGTGGGTGAATTCCGCCATGGGCGCGGACGCTAGCAGGGCGCGGGGCGGGTGCGCTTCCGGGGGCCGGGTCGGGAGCCCGCCCCGGCGGGGGTGTGGGAGGTGGCGTCCGGCGTGTGACCCCCGCCGGAAACGGGGCCCTGGTCGGCGAGATCACCGTGCATGACGGTCCTTCCCACACTCGTCGTCGGATCTGGGACCTGGACGGAGTCCTCACCCCTGCGCTAGTTCCAGTAGCTGCCAGAGCTCCTCCACCTCGGCCGTCCCACCCACATCGGCCCGCCCAGCCACGGGATCTCCGGCATGCGCTCCGAGCTGGGCGAGCGCGGCGGCGGGAGACAACCCTTGGACGTACGCCTCCCGTAGTCGGTCCAGCCAGACCAGGCCAGCTCGGTACCCGTCCAGGTCAGCGGCCTCACACGGCTCGAAGCTCGCGGCCCCTTCCTCGTCCGACGCCCACAGGTAACCCAAGATTCCGTGGCCGCCGATTGCCGGAACGTACCGGACAGGCCCGGAGGCCTGCCGCCGATAACCAGGCTCGGATGTCGAGTTCAAGCGGAATACTTCATTTCGATGCGGGATCTCGAACCGGCCCCAGCGGTCCGAAGGAGAGCCGTCGTCCTCGAAGTGGTTATCGACGCCCACGTCGGTCGGAATGCCAAACCAGGTGGGGTCATCGGGGTCGGTCTCGACGCCGAGCGTCTCCGCGAGAGCCTTCAAAACCGCGGCCAAACGCGGGCGGTTCGCTTGGAACACGGCCGCGTGCTGCCGCCCGCGGAGATCGTACGGCATCCAGGCGTCGGTGTACGTTGCGAGGTCCACGTGGAAGAAGTCAGTCGACACACGGACACTGATAACGAACGGCGTTTCGACTGGATCCTCGCTGGCGGTTCCTTCGACGGCGCCGCTACACCGTGCGATCATCTCCACACTGGGCATCTCGCCAACGGCGAGGCTTTCCTGGATTTCCGCTACCAATTCCCCTTCGGCCCCCGAGTCCGCGTCTTGAAGGGCGCCGGCCGGCATGTCGGCCTGCAACAAGAACCTCCGGCGCCCGGGCTCCGGTACCGCTACCTCTACTCGGCCACCCTGCAGGGTTCCGAGCCTGTGCCGAGCCAAGACTTGGAGTACCGAAGAGAGATGGCGAACAGCCGCCCCCACCGGGTCTGCCTCATCCCTGACATCACTCCAGGACCATCGTGCGACAGGCGTGCTCGCGATCAAGGCCAGCCTCCCGGCATGAGAGTTGCTTCAGGCGGGTACACGAGTGTTCCATCCTCGACTCGAATCACAAAAATATTTGCGAGAATCTTCTTAAACGTGGATTTAGGGTTTTTGGCTCCTTTGAATTGATACCCATGGACCGATCCATCTTTGTCTGGGGCCATGGCGTTCGTATCGCCCGCCCGCCCGGGGCGTCAGCGTCGGGCGAAGGGGGCGAGGGGGTTTTTGAGGGTGCCGATCAGTTGGAGGGCCGCCGACGGGTCGGCCAGGTCGACCATCTGCCGGTTGTCGCGCAGTTGCAGGCGGTTCAGGCAGGACAGCTGGAACTCCGGTGTGAAGAGGTCGTAGCGCGCGAAGCGGTCCGCCAGGGCGGGGAGGGAGTCCTGGTAGTCGTGGGCGCAGTCCGCCACCGCCCGCCAGAACACCTCCTCCGTGCAGATGCCCTCCTCCACCAGGATCGCGTTCAGGAAGCGGAAGAAGCAGTCGAAGACGTCCGTGAAGACGGACAGGAGCCTCATGTCCTCCGGGACGTCGGCCTTGATCCGCTCCACCGCCGGCGGGAGGACCGCGTCCGGGTCCATGACCACGATCTCCTCGGCGATGTCCTTGAAGACCGCCCGCTGAACGACCCCGTCCTTGATGACCAGGATGGTGTTCTCGCCGTGCGGCATGTACGCGAGGTCGTACCGGTAGAAGCAGTGCAGGAGGGGGAGGAGGTAGGCGCGGAGGTACGGCTTGAGCCATTGCGCCGGGGTGAGGCCCGATTCCGCGATGAGGGCGCCGACGAAGGACCTGCCGTCCGCGTCCACGTGCAGCAGCGAGGCCATGGTCGCGAGGCGTTCGCCCTCCCGGAGGGAGTTCACCGGGGACTCGCGCCACAGGGCCGCCAGCATCTTGCGGTACGGCGAGTAGCGGTCCGTCGCGCGCTCGTACTGGCGGTGGTGGTAGCCGATCGCCGCGCGCTCGCGGATGATCGAGAAGTCGACGGACCGGAGGATGTCGTCCGACTCGATCAGCTGGTGCAGCCAGTCGTTGATGGCCGGGGTGGCCTCCATGTAGGCGGCGGAGAGGCCGCGCATGAAGCCCATGTTGAGGACCGAGATGGCCGTCTTGACGTAGTGCTTCGTCGGGGTGGTGGTGTTGAAGAAGGTGCGGATCGACTGCTGGGGGAGGTAGGCGTCCTCGCCCTCGCCCAGCAGGACCAGGCGGCGGTTGGCGATCTCGGCGGCGAAGGTGACCGTGGTCTTGTTCCACCACTGCCAGGGGTGGACGGGGAGGAAGTGGTAGTCCGCCGGGTCGAGGCCCAGGGCGGTCAGCCTCGCGCGGAAGCCCGCCGTCGCGGCCTCGCCCAGCTCCTCGCGCAGGAACGTGTCGTGGTCCAGGCCCGCGCCCGCCGTGAAGGTGGAGACGTCCTTGTGGGCCGCCACCCACACCAGGTGGACCGGGCTCGCCGCCTCCGGGGCGTACGCGAGGTACTCGTGCACGCCGAAACCCAGGCGGCCGTTGTTGGCGACGAAGCAGGGGTGGCCCTCCGTCATGCCCGTCTCGATGTCCTGGAAGGAGGACTTGGCCAGCACCGGGGAGGGGGTCTGCGGCTTCGTGTACTTGAAGGCCGTGCCGGCCAGGGTGGAGGAGATCTCCTCCAGGTAGACGGGCAGGACCTCCGCGCTCAGGCCCAGGGTCTGCCGGAACTCCGTGTGGAAGTCCAGGGCGTCCGGCTCCAGCTGCTCCCCGTCCCGGTGGCGGGTGATCGACTGCTCGTCCACCGCCCAGTGGTCCAGGGCGTGCAGGGCCGCACGGAAGCGGTACTCGACCGTCCCGTCGTCGCTGAGGACGCGGTAGAGGCCGGACCCCAGCTCCTTCGGGGTCAGCAGGCGCTCGTGGGAGAACTCCGCGAGGGCCTTGCGCACCAGGGCGCGGTTCGCGCGGGCCCACCGCTCGGGGGAGAGGTGGGAGACGGCGTCTGTCAGGCTCATGCCGTGACTCCCGTCGTGAGGGCGGTGGCCGCCTCGAACTGCTCGCGGGTGCAGAAGCTGAGCAGGGCGACCTTCTCGGGCTTGCGGACCTCGCGCTCGGGGACGAAGCCGACGGCCTCGTTGAGGGCGTGGACCGCCGTGTTGCGGACGTCCGGTTCGACCACGACGCGCCGGGTGGCGGGGTCGGCGAAGAGGGCGGCCATCACGGTCGTGATCACGGCGCGGGTGAAGCCGGCGAGGGGGGTGTCCGTCGGGGCCACCAGGAAGTGCATGCCCACGTCGCCGGGGCTCGCCTCGTACAGGCCGACGAGCTCCAGGCGGGAGGGGTCGTAGCTCTCCATCAGGAAGGCCGGGCGGCCCTCGTGGAGGCCGAGGAAGGCGTGGTGGTGGTCGTGCGCGGTGATGCGGACGTACTCGCGCTCGACCTCGGTGAGGGAGGCGTCCTGCATCATCCAGAACGACGCCTTGGGGTGCGTGACCCAGCCGTGCAGGAGTTCCGCGTCCGAGAAGGGGTCCAGGGGCCGGACGGAGAAGGTGCCCAGGGCCGGGTCGGTGCGGGAGAACAGGGGGGCGGGGGTGGTGCTCATGCGGGGACGCCTTCCGGGGCCGCGAACTGCTGGAACGCGATGGACTTCTCGACCTTGTAGTGCTCGCGGCCGAGCAGCTCGCCGACGAGGTACGCGTTGCGGTACGCGCCCATGCCCAGGTCGGGCGAGGTGAGGGAGTGGTTGTGGGTGGTGCCGTTCTGCAGGTACACCCCGCGGCCGGTCACGTCGATGCTGTAGTTGCGCGCCGCGTCGAGGCGGCCGTGGCCGTCGAAGTTCAGCCGGTCGCGGACCGGGTCCAGGAACTCCGGTACGCGGTACCGGTAGCCGGTGGCCAGGACCAGGCCCTGCGTGGTGAGGGTGAAGTCCCGCTCCTGCTCCTCCTGGCGCAGGCCCAGGGTGTACGTGCCCGTGGTGGTGTCGTACGCCGTGCTGTTGAGGGAGGTGTTGGTGAGGAGGGTGGTGGGGACCGCGCCCGGCATGGTGACCTTCTTCTGGTAGAGCAGGTCGAAGATGGCGTTGACCAGGTCGCCGTCGATGCCCTTGAAGAGGTTCTTCTGCTGGGTCTCCAGCCGGTAGCGGGTCTCCTCGGGGAGGGCGTGGAAGTAGTCCACGTACTCCGGTGAGGTCATCTCCAGGGTGAGTTTGGTGTACTCGAGGGGGAAGAAGCGCGGCGAGCGGGTGATCCAGTCGAGCCGGTAGCCGTGTACGTCGATCTCGGCGAGCAGGTCGTAGTAGATCTCGGCCGCGCTCTGGCCGGAGCCGACGAGGGTGATCGACTCCTTCGCCTGGAGGGCCTCCTTGTGCCGCATGTACGAGGAGTTGTGCAGGAAGTCGCCGCCCAGGCCCTCGCAGGACGGGGGGACGTACGGCGGGGTGCCGGTGCCCAGGACCAGACGGCGGGCGCGGAACGTCTCCCCGCCGTCCGTGTGGACCTCGTACAGGCCGGTGGCCTCGTCGTGGGTGACCTCGGTGACGGTGGTGGAGTAGAGGACGTTGTCGAGCCGGTCGGCGGCCCAGCGGCAGTAGTCGTCGTACTCGGCGCGCAGCGGGTAGAAGTTCTCCCGTATGTAGAAGGAGTACAGCCGGTCCTTGTCCTTCAGGTAGTTCAGGAAGGAGAAGGGCGAGGTCGGGTCGGCGAGGGTGACCAGGTCCGACATGAACGGCGTCTGGAGGTGCGCGCCGTCCACGAACATTCCGGCGTGCCATTCGAAGTGCGGCTTCGACTCGATGAAGAGCCCGTCGAGCTCGTCGAGCGGTGCGGTCAGGCAGGCGAGTCCCAGGTTGAAGGGGCCCAGGCCGATGCCGATGAAGTCGTGGGGCTTAGCGGTGGACGGCAAGGGATTCTCCCAGGAACTGCTCGGCGTGGGCGGCGAGGAGGTCGAGGACGGCCGTGATGTCGGACGTCGTGGTCTGCGGGTTGAGGAGGGTGAACTTCAGGTACTGCCTCCCGTCGACCTTGGTTCCGGCGACGACGGCCTCACCGGAGGCGAACAGGGCCTTGCGGGCGTGCAGCTGGGCCTCGTCCACGAGGTCGGGGCGCAGGTCGCCGCCGGGGAGGTAGCGGAAGACGAGGGTGGAGAGCTGCGGCTCCACGACGACCTCGAAGCGCGGGTCGGCCGCGATGAGGCCGTGGCCGGCGGCGGCCAGGTCGACGACCTGGTCGAAGAGGGAGCCGACCCCGTCGGCGCCCATCACGCGCAGGGTCATCCACAGCTTGAGCGCGTCGAAGCGGCGCGTGGTCTGGATCGACTTGTCGACCTGGTTCGGGATCCGCTCCTCGGCCATGCGGCGCGGGTTGAGGTAGTCGGCGTGGTACGTGGCGTGCCCCAGCGTGGTGCGGTCGCGCACCAGCATCGCGCTGGAACTCACGGGCTGGAAGAACGACTTGTGGTAGTCGACGGTGACCGAGTCGGCCTTCTCGATGCCGTCGAGGAGGTGCCGGCGGGTGGGGGAGACCAGCAGGCCGCAGCCGTAGGCGGCGTCCACGTGCATCCACGCGGAGTGTTCCGCGGCCAGCCGGGCGATCTCGGGGAGCGGGTCGATGGACCCGAAGTCGGTGGTGCCGGCGGTGGCGACGACGGCCATGGGGACGAGGCCTTCGCCGGCGCAGCTCTCCAGCTCCAGGGCCAGCACCGCGGTGTCCATGCGGCGGTGGCGGTCGACGGGCACGCGGATGACCGCCTCGTAGCCCAGGCCCAGCATGGCGGCCGACTTCTGCACGCTGAAGTGGCTCGCCTCCGAGGCGAAGATGCGGAGTTTCGGGAGCAGTTCGGCCTTGGTGCGCTCGGCGCCCTCGTCACGGGCGCGGCGCATGGCGGTCCGGCAGGCCTCGTCGCGGGCGAGGAGCAGCGCGTGAAAGTTGGACTGGCTGCCGCCGGAGGTGAAGACGCCGTCGGCGTCCTCGCCGAGGCCGATGCGGCGGGCGGTCCAGTCGATCAGCCGGCGCTCGATGAGGGTGCCGCCGATGGACTGGTCCCAGGTGTCGAGGGAGGAGTTGACGGCCGACAGGACCGCCTCGCCGACCACGGCCGGGATGACCACCGGGCAGTTGAGGTGGCCCAGGTAGCGCGGGTGGTGGAAGTACACGGCGTCGCGGAGGTAGACGTCCTCCAGCTCGTCGAGGGCGGCGGCGGCGTCGGCCAGCGGCTCGTCGAGGTCGATCCGGTCGATGACCGGCGCGAGTTCGCCGACGGATATGCCGGTGTGGGGCCGCTGCGTGGCGGCGAGCCGGGCGGCGACGCGGTCGACGCCGGCGGTGACGGAGCGCCGGTAGAGGTCCGCGGTCGTCTCGTTCAGCAGATGCGAGCGCATCAACTTTCCTCCGGGCGGGGGAGCGGGGGGTGGGGTGCGTCAGTTAGGTTAGCCTAACCTAACTTCGATCACAAACAGAGGAGGGGCCCCGCCGCGGGCGGGGGCCGCCCCGGGGAAATACCAGGCTGGGGCCCGGGGTGGTTCAGCGCGGGCGGGGGGGGGGCGCGCCGGGGGCCCCCCCCCGGCCCCGCGGCGCGCCGCGGGTGCACCCACCCCCCGCGCC
>NZ_JBEZKZ010000038.1:0-13667 GCF_040651895.1 Streptomyces sp. NPDC048352 | reverse complement strand
TTTAGCAAAACATAATTTCCAAAAAAAACAGTGGCGGCCCCCGCCAGCGGCGGGGCCCCTCCTCGTGAACTTCCCTGCCTGGCGCAGGGGTTGCTACAGCTCGGACGCGGGGTCCTCGCTCGGGGCCCGCCCCGCGTACGCCTCGGCGAGCAGCTGCTCCTCGCTCGCGCCGAGCCGCCAGTAGCCCGTGAAACGCACCGCGCGGCGGTCGAGGGAACGTTCCCCCACCAGGTGGCGGCGTACGGCGCGGACCGTGCCGGCCTCGCCCGCGAGCCAGGCGTACGGGGCCTGCGCGGCGGGCAGTTCCGCCGCCCGCACCGCCTCCACCACGCGGCCGGTGCGCTCGGGGCGGGCCGCGCCCTTCTCGCGCACGATCCAGGTGACGTCCGCGTCGGCGGGGGTGTGCAGGGCGAGCCGGTCGTCTGCGTGCGGGACCTCGAACCAGGCCTTCACCCTGGTCCCGGGCGGGAGCCCTTCGAGGATGGCGGCCGCGGCGGGCAGGGCCGTCTCGTCCGCGTACATCAGGACGGCGTCGGTGGCGGCCGGGGGCTGGAAGCGGACGGACTTGTTCTGCGCGACGGCCGGCCCGATCGCCATGATCCGCCGGCCGGTGACGGCCTTGCCCGCCCAGCGCGACGCCGGGGAGGTGTCCCCGTGCAGGACGAAGTCGATGTCGACCTCGTCCACGCCCCCGTCCGTACGCCGCTGCTCGCGCACCGTGTAGGAGCGCATCACCGGGCGGTCCTCGTCCGGCATCGCGCGCCACGCCCCGAACCAGGTGTCCTCGTCGGTGGAGGGGAGTTCGGTGTGCTCGGCGTGCGCCGGCGGCAGGAAGAGCGAGAGGCTCTGGTCGCGGCCCCCGGAGCGGAACTCCGCGAGGGACTCCCCGCCGAAGGTGACGCGCAGGAAGGAGCGGCCGAGGCGGCGCGTGCGCAGGACCTCCATCGTGAAGAAGCGGAAGTGCGCCGCGGCCTGTTCGGCCCCGGAATCGGTGGCGGTCATACGCGAGTCCCCCAGGGAGAAGACGGGCGGCACCGGCGGGTGCGGTACCGGACGGGCAGTGCCGGAAGCCGGGCCCCCGGCGGTGGCCGGGGGCCCGGCGGTCAGGCCCGGCGGGCGAGGGTCAGGAGACCTTCTTGGCGTTCTGGATGGTCTTGGCGAGGTCCTCGAGGATCTGGGCGCACTTCTCGTACGAGTAGATCGGCTCGGTCACGCGCGGGGCGACCTGGCCGGCCTTGACGGCGGGCAGCTCGTTCCAGGTCGGCTTGGTCTTCAGCGCCTCGGCCTGGAGGGCCTGCGTGCGGTTGTCGAGGAGGACGACGTCGGCCTTGTACTTGCCGGCGTTCTCCCAGCTGAGGCTCTCGTAGAAGCCCTGCGGGTCCAGCTTGTCCTGCTCCGGGGCGACGAACTCGACCCCGAGGGACTCGAAGTACTTCAGGTCGGCCGAGGTCTTCGGGGTGGAGACGTAGAAGAGCTGGTCCGCGCCGGAGGCGACGAGCACCTTGATGCCCGGGTTGGCCTTGACGGCCTCGCGGACCTTGGCGGAGGCGGCGTCGAAGCGGGCCTTGGCGTCGGCGGCCTTCTTGGAGCCGAGGTCGGCGCCGAGGGACTTGGCGAGGTCCGCCGTCCGCTCCAGCGCCTTGTCCATGGAGGCCTTGTCGCCCACGCCGATCGCGGCGGCCGGGGCCAGCTTCAGGATCTTGTCCTTGGAGGTCTCCGGGACGTACCAGTACGTGCCGTCCCAGGTGTTGGTGGCGAGGAGCTCCGGCTTCAGGGCGGCGTACTTCTCGACGTTGAACTCGTCGTAGACGTTGCCGAGGACCTCGACCTTGGAGATGTCCATCGAGCCGGCCATCGGGTCGGGCTTGCCGTCCGCCAGCCTGGTCGGGCCGAACACGCCCTTGACCTGCACGCCGTAGTCGTACAGGGCGGCCGCGGTGCCCGTGTAGGCGACGATGTTCTTCGGAGTGGACGGGGCGGTGGCCTTCTTGCCGAGGTCGTCCTGGAAGCTCCAGGCGCCCGCGGCCGCCGCGCCGCCCTTCTCGCCCCCCGCGTCCTTCGACCCGTCGGTGCCGCCGCACGCGGTGAGTGCCGCGACGAGGCCGAGGGCGCCGCCGGCCGCGACGAGACCGCGGCGGGAGAGGAAGGTCGTACGGGGCTGGGGCATGGCGAAGTCCGCTTTCGTGCGTGCAGGGAGGCGGCCGGGGAACCCGGAGCCGTTCGCAGGGAAGGTTAGCCTAACCTTGGCTGAAAACGGTAAGGGGACCCTAATTCCAGGGTCCCCTCGTCGCTTCCCGCGCGCCGCGCGGGCGTTCGTCAGCCGGTGAAGCCCAGCTCACGGGCGATCAGCATGCGCTGCACCTCGCTCGTGCCCTCGCCGATCTCCAGGATCTTGGAGTCCCGCCACATGCGGGCCACGGGGTACTCGTTCATGAACCCGTAGCCGCCGTGGATCTGCGTCGCGTCCCGGGCGTTGTCGACCGCGACCGTCGAGGAGTACAGCTTCGCGATCGCCGCCTCCTTCTTGAACGGCTCCCCGTGCACCAGCCGGGAGGCCGCGTCACGCCAGCCGATGCGGGCCATGTGGGCGCGCGTCTCCATGTCGGCCAGCTTGAACTGGATGGCCTGGTTGTCGCCGATCGGCTTGCCGAAGGCCTGCCGCTCCTTGGCGTACTTCACCGACTCGTCCACGCAGCCCTGCGCGAGGCCCGTCGCCAGGGCCGCGATGGCGATGCGGCCCTCGTCGAGGATCCGCAGGAACTGGGCGTAGCCGCGGCCCTCCTCGCCCACCAGGTTGGCGAGCGGCACCCGGACGCCGTCGAAGGACAGCTCGCGGGTGTCCGAGGAGTTCCAGCCGACCTTGGAGTACGGCGCGGCCACCGTGAAGCCGGGGGTGCCGGACGGGACGATGATCGAGGAGATCTCCGGACGGCCGTCCGCCTTGCGGCCGGTGACGGCGGTGACGGTGACCAGACCGGTGATGTCCGTACCGGAGTTGGTGATGAAGCACTTGGAGCCGTTGATCACCCACTCGTCGCCCTCGCGCACGGCGGTGGTGCGGGTGCCGCCCGCGTCGCTGCCCGCGCCGGGCTCGGTCAGGCCGAAGGCGCCGAGCACCTCGCCCGAGCACAGCTTCGGCAGCCACTCCCGCTTCTGCTCCTCCGAGCCGAACAGGTACAGGGGCATGGCGCCCAGGGAGACGCCCGCCTCCAGGGTGATCGCGACCGAGGAGTCGACACGGGCCAGCTCCTCCAGGGCGATGCCGAGCGCGAGGTAGTCGCCGCCCATGCCGCCGTACTCCTCCGGGAAGGGCAGGCCGAACAGGCCCATGCGGCCCATCTCGCGGACGATCTCGTACGGGAACTCGTGGCGCTCGTACAGGTCGCCGATCTTCGGCGCGACCACGTCGTGCGCGAACGCCTCGACGGTGCGGCGGAGTTCCTCGTGCTCGGGGGTGAGCCGGTGGTCGAGGGACATGGTGTGACTACTCCTTGTGGGAGAGGGCGCGGACGGTACGGGAGGGGCTGGGACGGCCCAGCCGTTCGGCCATCCACACGCTCGTGGCGGTGAGGGCGGCCAGGTCGACCCCGGTTTCGATGCCGAGGCCGTCGAGCATCCACACCAGGTCCTCGGTGGCCAGGTTGCCGGTGGCGCTCTTCGCGTACGGACAGCCGCCGAGGCCGCCGGCGGAGGAGTCGACGGTGGTGACGCCGTGCTGGAGCGCGGCGAGGGTGTTGGCGAGGGCCTGGCCGTAGGTGTCGTGGAAGTGCACGCCGATCCGGTCCGTCCCCACACCCGCCCCGTTCAGCTCCGCGAGCAGGGCCTGGACGTGGCCGGGCGTGGCGACGCCGATGGTGTCGCCCAGGCTCAGCTCGTCACAGCCCAGGTCCAGCAGGGCCTTCGCGACGCGGACCACCTGGTGGACCGGGACCGGCCCCTCCCACGGATCCCCGAAGCACATCGACAGGTACCCGCGCACGTGCGCCCCGCCCGCCTTCGCGCGGGCCACGACGGGCTCGAACATGGCGAGGGACTCGGCGACGGTGCGGTTCAGGTTGCGGGCGGCGAAGGTCTCGGTGGCCGAGCCGAACACCGCGATGCGGGTGGCCCCCAGGGCGAGGGCGCGGTCCAGGCCGCGCTCATTGGGGACCAGGACCGGGAGCTGCGCCCCGACGTCCGCGAGCAGGGGGAACAGCTGCTCGGCGTCCGCCAGTTGGGGAACCCACTTGGGGTGGACGAAGCTGGTGGCCTCGATGGTGGTGAGGCCGGCGGCGGCGAGCCGGTGGATGAACTCGGCCTTGACCTCCGTGGAGACGGCCGACTTCTCGTTCTGCAGCCCGTCGCGCGCGCCGACCTCGTGGATGCGCACGCGCGCCGGGAGCCCGGCGGCGGCCGGGACGGTCATGGGCAGCCCGTTCACGCGGCCACCTCCTCCTCGTCGGGGGTCACCACGGCCAAGACCTGGTCCATGGCCACGGTGGTGCCCGGGGTGACGTCGAGTTCGGTGACGGTGCCGGCGTGCGGGGCGGAGATGACGTGTTCCATCTTCATCGCCTCGACCACCAGCAGGCTCTGGCCGGCCGCCACCGTGTCGCCGACGGCCACCTTGACGACGGTGACGGTGCCGGGCATGGGGGCGGCGAGGGTGTCCGCACCGCCCCCGGCCGCGCCCTTGGCGGTGACGGGGTCGTGGTGCTGGACGTGCCAGGAGTCGCCGTCGCGGCCGAGCCAGGTCCCCTCCGGGGAGGCGGCGTGGCCGAAGCGGTGGGTGACGCCGTCGAGCTCGACGGTGACGGTGTCGGGGGTGCGGGTCACGATGCGGGCCCGCGCCGTCGCGCCGGGGCTCCGCCCCAGATCCCGCACCCCGGACGCCGGCGGGGCGGGATGTGCTGTCGCGCCGTCTTCGGCCGCGAGCCGGGTGCCGGACTCCGCGTCCAGCAGGATCTCCGTGGCGGAGCCGGCTCCTGCGGGGCCCGGAGCCGGGCGGGTGCGGACCTCGACCGGGTCCTGGCCGGGCAGGCGGAAGTGGTGGACGGTCCAGGCGGGGGTGCCGCCCAGGCGCCAGCCGCTGGGCACCCCGAAGGGGTCGACCCACGCGCCGGAGGCGCTGCCCGCCGCGTCCCCGGGCAGGGACAGCAGCGCCGCCGCCGCGTACACCTCGGCCGGGACGCCCTCCGGGAGGAGGGACGGCAGGTCCCGCTCCACCAGGCCCGTGTCCATCTCGCCGGAGACGACGTCGGGGTGCGCGAGCAGGCGCCGCAGGAAGCCCGCGTTCGTCTGGACGCCCAGGATCACCGTGTCCGCGAGGGCCCCGCGCAGTACCCGCAGGGCGGTCGCCCGGTCGGGCCCGTACGCGATGACCTTCGACAGCATCGGGTCGTACGTGGAGCCGACGGGCACGCCCGCCGTCAGGCCGGAGTCGGTGCGCACCGGCCCGCCCTCCGGCTCCGAGAGCGCCAGGACCGTACCGCCGGACGGCAGGAACCCGCGTGCCGGGTCCTCCGCGCAGACGCGGGCCTCGATCGCGTGGCCGGTCAGCCGGACGTCGTCCTGGGTGAAGGGCAGGGCCTCGCCGGAGGCGACCCGCAGTTGCTGCTCTACCAGGTCCAGCCCGGTGATCAGCTCGGTGACGGGGTGCTCGACCTGGAGCCGGGTGTTCATCTCCATGAAGTAGTACGAGGACGGGTCCCCGCCCGGGACGATGAACTCCACCGTGCCCGCGCCGACGTACCCGCAGGAGCGGGCCGCCTCCACGGCCGCCGCGCCCATCGCGGCGCGGGTCTTCTCGTCCAGCAGGACCGAGGGGGCCTCCTCGATCACCTTCTGGTGGCGGCGCTGGAGGGAGCACTCGCGCTCGCCCAGGTGCACCACGTTGCCGTGGGCGTCCGCCAGCACCTGGATCTCGATGTGCCGGGGCCGGTCGATCCACCGCTCCACGAGCAGGGTGTCGTCACCGAACGAGGACTTCGCCTCGCGGCGCGCCGCCGCGATCTCCTCGCCCAGCACGGCCGCGTCCCGCACCAGCCGCATGCCCTTGCCGCCGCCGCCCGCCGAGGGCTTGAGCAGCACCGGCATGCCGATCTCGGAGGCGGCCGCGGCCAGTTCGGCGTCGGTCAGGCCGCTGCCGGAGGAGCCCGGGACCACCGGCACGCCGGCCGCCCGGACCGTCTCCTTGGCCGTGATCTTGTCGCCCATCAGGGAGATGGCGGAGGCGGGCGGCCCGATGAAGGCCAGTCCGGCGTCCGCGCAGGCCTGGGCGAAGGCCGCGTTCTCGGCGAGGAAGCCGTAGCCCGGGTGGACGGCCTCGGCGCCCGTGCGCTTCGCGGCGTCCAGGAGCCGGTCCACCGACAGGTAGCTCTCGGCGGCGGCCGCCGGGCCGATCCGGACGGCCGTGTCGGCCTCCCGCACGTGACGCGCGTCGGCGTCGGCGTCGCTGAAGACGGCCACGGACCGGATCCCGAGCTCCCGCAGCGTACGGATGACCCGGACCGCGATCTCGCCCCGGTTGGCGACCAGAACAGTGCTGAACATCGAAGAGGTCCTCACGTCACACGTCACATACGGAAGATGCCGAAAGCGGAGTCGCCCAGGGGGGCGTTCGCGCACGCGGTCAGGGCCAGTCCCAGCACCTGCCGGGTCTCCATCGGGTCGATGACCCCGTCGTCCCACAGCCGCGCGGTGGCGTAGTAGGCGTTGCCCTGCTCCTCGTACTGCGCGCGGACCGGGGCCTTGAAGGCCTCCTCGTCCTCGGCCGGCCACTCCTGGCCCGCGCCCTCGATCTGGTCCCGCTTGACGGTCGCCAGCACGGAGGCGGCCTGCTCGCCGCCCATCACCGAGATCTTGGCGTTGGGCCACATCCACAGGAAGCGCGGCGAGTAGGCCCGCCCGCACATCGAGTAGTTGCCCGCGCCGTACGAGCCGCCGACGACGACCGTCAGCTTCGGGACGCGGGCGCAGGCCACGGCCGTGACCATCTTCGCGCCGTGCTTGGCGATGCCGCCCGCCTCGTAGTCGCGCCCCACCATGAAGCCGGAGATGTTCTGGAGGAAGAGCAGCGGGATGCCGCGCTGGTCGCACAGCTCGATGAAGTGGGCGCCCTTCTGCGCGGACTCGGAGAAGAGGATGCCGTTGTTCGCGATGATCCCGACCGGGTGGCCGTGGATCCGGGCGAAGCCGGTGACCAGGGTCTGCCCGAACTCCGCCTTGAACTCCTGGAAGCGGGACCCGTCCACGACCCGGGCGATGATCTCGCGGGCGTCGTAGGGGGTGCGCGAGTCGACGGGGACCGCGCCGTACAGGCCGTACGGGTCCACCTTGGGCTCCTCGGGAGCCTCGACCGACCACGGCAGGGCCCCGCGCCCGGGCAGGGTCGCCACGATGTTCCGTACGATCCGCAGCGCGTGCGCGTCGTCCTCCGCGAGGTGGTCGGTGACCCCGGAGGTGCGGGAGTGGACCTCGCCGCCGCCCAGCTCCTCGGCCGTGACCACCTCGCCGGTGGCGGCCTTCACCAGCGGCGGACCGCCGAGGAAGATCGTGCCCTGGCCGCGCACGATGACGGCCTCGTCGCTCATCGCCGGCACGTACGCGCCGCCCGCCGTGCAGGAGCCGAGGACGGCGGCGATCTGCGGGATGCCGGCCCCCGACATGCGGGCCTGGTTGTAGAAGATCCGGCCGAAGTGCTCCCGGTCGGGGAAGACCTCGTCCTGCATGGGCAGGAAGGCGCCGCCGGAGTCCACCAGGTAGAGGCAGGGGAGACGGTTCTCCAGGGCCACTTCCTGGGCGCGGAGGTGCTTCTTGACGGTCATCGGGTAGTACGTGCCGCCCTTGACGGTGGCGTCGTTCGCGACGATCACGCACTCGCGGCCGCTGACCCGGCCGATGCCCGCGATCACCCCGGCGGCGGGGGCGGCGCCCCCGTACATCCCCTCGGCGGCCAGCGGGGCCAGCTCCAGGAAGGGCGAGCCGGGGTCGAGGAGGGCGTCCACGCGGTCGCGGGGGAGCAGCTTCCCGCGGGCGGTGTGGCGGGCGCGGGCCTTCTCGCCGCCTCCGAGGCGGGCCGCTTCCAGCCGGGCGCGCAGGCCTTCGGCGAGTTCGCGGTGGGCGGCCTCATTGGTCCGCCAGGCCTCGGACGCCGGGTCCGCGGCGCTCGTCAGCACTGGTGCCTGCTGCATCGGTCGAGCTCCCTTGCTCGTGCACGCTTTGTTAATGACCGTTAACGCGTTCGGGTCTCAGGTTAACGACCGCTAACCGCCCTGTCTAGAATGGATTTCCATGAGCACCAGAGCGGCCACCCCGACCCGTCGCGAGCAGATCCTCAGTGAGGCCGCTCGTCTTTTCGCGGAGCGCGGCTTCCACGGCGTCGGCGTGGACGAGATAGGGGCGGCGGTCGGCATCAGCGGCCCCGGCCTGTACCGGCACTTCGCGGGCAAGGACGCCATGCTCGCCGAGCTGCTGGTCGGCATCAGCGAGCGGCTGCTGACGGGCGGCCGGCGGCGTGTGGAGGAGGCGGCCGGGGACCCGGAGGCGATCCTCGCCTCCCTCGTCGAGGGGCACATCGACTTCGCCCTGGACGACCGGGCGCTGATCACCCTGCACGACCGGGAGCTGGACCGGCTGCGGGAGGCCGACCGCAAGCTGGTGCGCCAGCTCCAGCGGCAGTACGTGGAGCTGTGGGTGGAGGTCGTACGGGAGCTGCACCCCGAGGTGGGGGAGGCGGAGGTACGGGTGGCCGTGCACGCCGTCTTCGGGCTGCTGAACTCCACCCCGCACCTGGGCGCGCCGGGCCGCGAGGCGACCGAGTCGCTGCTGCGCAGGCTGGCGAACGGGGCCTTCGGCTCGCTGTCGGGGTGAGGGCCGGCTCGAGCCGCACTCGGCGGAACGGACACCTCCGCGCGGGCGGCGGCAGAATGACCGTATGCCGAAGCCGATAGAGACGCCCGTACCCAGCCGCGCCGAGCTCGTCGACCACCTGGTGCGCACGCGCATCGCGGGGCAGGTGGCCACCCCGCGCGAGAACAACCTCTCCCACTACCGCAAGCTCGCCAACGGCGACCGGCACTACTGGCTCGGCCTCGAACTCGGCGACCGCTGGGCCGACGAGCAGGACGTACTGGCCGTGATGGCCGAGCGGGCGGGCGTCATCGACGACCCGGCGCACCGGGCCGGCCAGGACACCATCGACCCGGAGCTGACCGTCGCCGGCCTCGACCGGATGGCGGCCCGCCTCCACAAGGCCGCCCTGGACCGGCAGAGCGTGCTGCTGGCCACCGGCCACCCGGGCGGCCTGCTGGACGTCCACCGCGCCACCGCCGACGCGCTGCGCGCGGCGGGCTGCGAGATCGTCCGGATCCCGGCCGGCCTGATCGCCGACGAGGGCTCGGTGTGGCAGTTCGCCGACGTGGCCGTACTGGAGCGGGGCGCGACCCTGTGGCACACCCACTCCCCGGCGCCGATGGCGGCGATCCTGGACGGCCTCGCGGCGGAGGGCCGCCCGCAGCCGGACCTGGTCGTCGCCGACCACGGCTGGGCGGGCTGCGCGGCCCAGCGCGGGCTGGACGCCGTGGGGTACGCGGACTGCAACGACCCGGCGCTGTTCCTCGGCGAGGCGGAGGGCACCCTCCAGGTGGCGGTCCCCCTGGACGACCACGTCCGCGACCCGCGCTTCTACGACCCGCTGGTGGCGTACCTGCTCTCGGCGGCGGGCCTGCTCTAGGCGGCCCTGCTGCCGGACACCCCCTAGAGGGCCGGGCGCGGGCCCGGGCCGGCCCCCGCGTTCCTGACCGGCCGGGAGTGGATCTTCGCGACGCAGGCGGGCAGGGCCGCGTCCTCCTCGTGGGCGCGGGCCCGGTACGCGCTCGGGGTCTCGCCCACCAGCTCGGTGAACCGCGAGCTGAACGACCCCAGCGAGGTACAGCCGACAGCGAAGCAGACCTCCGTCACCGACTGGTCGCCCCGCCGCAGCAGCGCCTTGGCCCGCTCGATCCGGCGCGTCATCAGGTAGCCGTACGGGGTCTCGCCGTAGGCGGCGCGGAAGCTGCGCGAGAAGTGCCCCTCCGACATGAGCGCGACCCGCGCCAGCGCGGCGACGTCGAGCGGCTCCGCGTACGCGCGGTCCATCAGGTCGCGGGCCCGGCGCAGCCGGGCGAGGTCCTCCAGGTTCACCCGTTCAGCCTTGCACAGCCCCGGGCGGTACCGAAGCTTCCGCGGGCGGCGGGGAGGGCGTGGGGTCCAGGTAGACGCGGCGGACCGCGGGCCACCGCTGCCGCAGCTGGTCCTCCGCGTCCTCGCAGGCCGCCTCCACCTGCCGGGCCGACGCCAGGTCGTGGAAGTCGACCTTCGCCGCGATCAGCACCTCGTCCGGCCCCTGAACGAGGGTGGTCAGCTCCAGCACCCCCTCGATGTGCGGCACCGACAGCAGCTCCTCGCGGACCTCCGCCCGCAGGGGCGCGGGCAGCGGCCGCCCGATCAGGTACTGCGCGTTGGAACGCCCGAGTTCCCAGGCCACCGCCACCAGCAGCAGCCCGATCAGCAGCGACGCCACCCCGTCGCAGACGGCCGAGCCCGTCAGCTGCGCCCCCAGCAGACCGCCCGCCGCCAGCACGAGGCCGACCAGCGAGGCGGCGTTCTCCAGGAGCACCGCCTTCACGGCCGTGTCCGGCGTGTGCTTGACGTACAGCCCCAGCGGCGCCCGCAGGCGCGCCGCCTCGCCCGTCACCTGCCGCCAGGCCACCAGCAGCGAGTACCCCTCCAGCAGGAAGGCGACCGCGAGGACGACGTACGACAGCGCCGGATCGCCCGGTTCCTCGCCGTGGACCAGGGTGTGGATCCCGTCGTAGACGGCGAAGACCGCGCCGCCCGCGAACGTGGCGATCGAGGCGAGCAGCGCCCAGATGTAGCGCTCGGGCCCGTACCCCAGCGGATGCGCCTCGTCGGCGGGCCGGGCGCTGCGCTTCAGGGAGGCCAGCAGCAGCACCTCGGTCACGGTGTCGGCCACCGAGTGCGCGGCCTCGGACAGCATCGCGCTCGACCCGCTGACGATCCCGCCGACGGCCTTCGCGGCGGCGAGGACCAGGTTGGTGGCCACGGCGACGACCACCGTGGCGAGGCTTTCGGATTCCGCGCCTTCGGCTTCGAGCGGCATGGGGCGACGGTATGTCCGCTCAGCCGCGCGGAACGCGTACGACACCCTCCTGGATGACGGTGACCGCCAGGCGGCCGTCCTGGGTCCAGATGCGGGCCTGTCCCAGCCCCCGGCCGGCGGACGCGGAGGGGGACTCCTGGTCGTACAGGAGCCATTCGTCGGCGCGGAAGGGCCGGTGGAACCACATGGCGTGGTCCAGGGAGGCGCCGACCACGTCGCCGACCGCCCAGCCGCCGCGGCCGTGGGCGAGCAGCACCGAGTCCAGCAGGGTCATGTCGGACACGTAGGTGGCCAGGCAGATGTGGAGCAGCGGGTCGTCCGCGAGCTTGCCCTGGGTCCGGAACCAGACCTGGGAGCGCGGCTCCAGCGGCTCGCCGACCGTGCCCCACGGCGGGGTGGTCGCGTACCGCAGGTCCACCGCGCCGCGCGCCTCCAGCAGCCGCTCCACCGTGCCCGGGTCGCGGAAGATCTCCCGGTACGCGGGCAGCGCCTCGGCGGCGGTCGGCAGGGTCGCGGGGTCCGGCGCGGCCGGCATCGGGGCCTGGTGCTCCAGGCCGTCCTCGTACGTCTGGAAGGACGCGGAGAGGTGGAAGATCGGCTGTCCGTGCTGGACGGCGACCACGCGCCGGGTGGTGAAGGACCGCCCGTCGCGGATCCGGTCCACGGAGTAGACGATCGGCGCGCCGGAGTCACCGGTCCGCAGGAAGTACGAGTGGAGCGAGTGCGGCAGCCGGTCCGCGGGCACCGTGCGGCCGGCCGCGACCAGGGCCTGGGCCGCGACCTGGCCGCCGAACACGCGCGGCACCAGGGAGGTGCGGCTCGTGCCGCGGAAGATGTCCTCCTCGATCTGCTCCAGGTCGAGCAGATCGAGGAGGTCCGCCAGTGCGTCGTTCAAGTGGGTTACAGGCCCATCGACTTGGCGATGATCGACTTCATGATCTCGCTGGTGCCGCCGTAGATGCGGTTGACGCGGTTGTCGGCGTACAGGCGGGCGATCGGGTACTCGTTCATGTAGCCGTAGCCGCCGTGCAGCTGGAGGCAGCGGTCGATGACGCGGTGTGCGACCTCGGTGCAGAACAGCTTCGCGGAGGCGGCCTCGGCCGGGGTCAGCTCGCCCTCGTCCAGGGCCTCCAGGGCGCGGTCGGCGACGGCCTGGGCGGCGTCCACCTCGGCCTGGCAGGCGGCCAGCTCGAACTTGGTGTTCTGGAAGTGCGCGACCGGCTTGCCGAAGACGGTGCGGTCCGTGACGTACTGCTGGGCGAACCGGACGGCGGCGGCGGCCTGGGCGTACGCGCCGAAGGCGATGCCCCAGCGCTCGGACGCCAGGTTGTGGCCGAGGTAGTAGAAGCCCTTGCCCTCCTCGCCGAGCAGGTCCTCGACCGGGACCTTGACGTCGACGAACGCCAGCTCGGCGGTGTCGGACGTCTTCAGGCCCAGCTTGTCGAGCTTGCGGCCGATCGAGTAGCCCTCGGACTTGGTGTCCACGGCGAAGAGGGAGATGCCGAAGCGGCGGTCCTGCTCGCTGGGGGCGGAGGTGCGGGCGCAGACGATCACGCGGTCGGCGTGGACGCCGCCGGTGATGAAGGTCTTGGAGCCGTTGAGGACGTAGTGCGTGCCGTCCTCGGAGAGCTTGGCGGTGGTCTTCATGCCCGCGACGTCGGAGCCGGTGCCCGGCTCGGTCATCGCCAGCGCCCACATCTCCTCGCCGGAGACGAACTTCGGCAGGAAGCGCTTCTTCTGCTCGTCGGTGGCGAGCATCTTGATGTAGGGCAGGGCGAGCAGCACGTGCACGCCGGAGCCGCCGAAGTTGACGCCCGCGCGGGAGGTCTCCTCGTAGAGGACGGCCTCGAACTTGTGGGTGTCGAGGCCGGCGCCGCCGAACTCCTCGGGCACGTTGATGCCGAAGACGCCCAGCTCACCGAGCTTGTAGTAGAAGTCGCGCGGCGCCTGGCCGGCCTGGAACCACTCGTCGTAGACGGGGACGACCTCGGCCTCGATGAAGGCGCGGAGGGTCTCGCGGAACGCCTCGTGGTCCTCGTTGAATACGGTACGGCGCACGAGCCGCCTCCTCGATCCCTAGTTCGGCCAGACTGTGTCTAAGCGCTTGCTCATACTTAAGTTACCCGGCAGTCACTCCGGCTGTCCAGGGAGTGTGACCCGGTCGGAAACCTTTCTGCCGCCCGGGCTCACGACGGCAGGCGCAGGGCGAACCACAGCTCCATCCGGGTGTCCGGGTCGTCGAGGTCCCGGTCCAGGAGCGACGCGCAGCGGGCGACGCGCTGGCGGACCGTGTTGCGGTGGACGCCGAGCGCGGCCGCGCTGCGGTCCCAGCTGCCGTGGTGGGCCAGCCAGCCGCGCAGGGTGTCCCGCAGCGCGGGCGCCAGGGGCGCCAGCAGCGCCTCGGCGTGGGCCCGCGCCTCCGCCTCCCCGAACAGGCCCGCGAAACCGGGGTCCGTGTGCCGGGCCAGCGGGGTGCGGGCCGCCTCGGCGCGCTCCAGCGCCCGGCCGGCCTGGGCGTCGGCGGCCG
>NZ_JBEZKZ010000037.1:0-67040 GCF_040651895.1 Streptomyces sp. NPDC048352 | reverse complement strand
GCCGCCTCGGCGACATCACCAGTTAGCCAGGCCCCCGCCGCCCTGGCAACGCCCCCCTGCTACTAGCGGCCCTCGCAGGTGGGGAGGAACGGCCCGTGTCGTTCGGGACGGGGTTCGGGCAGGTGGCCGCGGGTGCCGACGGGGCGGCGGGGTCTACTACCGCGGGCCGAATGTGACGTGGGTCCTGTGGGCCGCCTCACCGCCCAGCGGCCCGATTGTCACGTTATGTACCCGGTTGAGGCCTCTTGGGTGGGTGTCCCAGGTCACTTCCGGCCCCCGAATCGAAGGAGACCGGGGCGTCGGACGTCGCTTCCCCAGGCGGGTCAGGCGTCCGCGGGCTTCGCGGAGACCAGGACGCCGAACTTGTCGATCCGGTGTTCGGGGTTGCCCCGGTCGTCGCGCCAGAAGTTGCCCGCGGCGTCGTCCTCGGGGGTCGCGCAGGTGGAGAGCGTGATCATCGCCCTGGAGGGCTTCACGCCGGGCTCCCCCGGGACCGCGGCCCGCTGTTCGGCCAGGGAGCGCTCCGAGCGGAAGGAGGTCTTCCTGGTCCCGGTGATGCGGTACTCGTACACCGTGCCGCCCGCCGTGACGAAGACGGAGTCGCCGATGTCCAGCGACGGCAGGTCGTGCAGCGGACCGCCGGCCGACATCCGGTGCGCCGTGATCAGGTAGTTGCCGATCCGGCCGGGACCGACACCGCCCCGCTCTCCGTAGGGGCTGGCGGCGAGTCCCTGGTTCTGGATCCGGGTGCCGGGCCAGTCGTCGGTGGTCCCCTCGTACGGCACCACGCGCAGGTCCGCCAGGCCGATGCCGGGGATGGCGAGCACGGCCTCGGGGGGCGTCACGGGGGCGGGCGGCGAGAGGGTCGAAGCGGCGACGGGCGGCGGTGGGGCGGCCGGG
Source organism: Streptomyces sp. NPDC048352 (assembly GCF_040651895.1). NCBI lineage: Bacteria > Bacillati > Actinomycetota > Actinomycetes > Kitasatosporales > Streptomycetaceae > Streptomyces > Streptomyces sp. NPDC048352. The sequence goes on along the minus strand of NZ_JBEZKZ010000037.1, from coordinate 66,140 downwards.
CTTCCCGCCGTGCTCGCCGCCGGGGCGGCGGGTCCGGCGGCGGGTCCGGCGGCGCCGCCGACCGCGTCGGCGTCGGCGTCGGTGGAGCAGCCGGCCAGCGCGAGCAGGACGAGGGCGGCGAGGGCGGTGGGGAGGATTCGCTGACTCAGCATGGCATTCCGGATCGAGAGCCGGGCGGTCCCGCCCCGGCGGGGGGCGGCACCTGTGGGGCGACCGACGCTATCCGGGCGGACGGTTCCGCGACAGGGCTCCCGCACGTGAGGTCGGCCATCCCCTCCTCCCCCGCGACGAGAGCGGGGCGGCGGGCTCAGATCCGCGGGGGCAGGCGGTGGAGAACGGCGTCGCTCAGTGTGCCGTCGACGGCGGTGAGGGTGAGGAAGGTGTGGTGCGGCTGGCGTCGGCGGTCGGTCGGCGAGCCGGGATTGAGCAGGCGCAGCCCGTTCGGGGCCGTGGAGTCCCACGGGATGTGGCTGTGGCCGAACACGAGGACGTCGGTGTCGGGGAAGCGCGCGGCGCAGCGCCGCTCCCGCCCGGCTGCCGGGCCGGTCTCGTGGACGACCGCGAAGCGCAGGCCGCCGAGCTCGGCGCGGGCGACTTCGGGGAGCCGGTCGCGCAGCGCGGGGCCGTCGTTGTTGCCGTGGACGGCGATCAGGCGGCGGGAGCGTGCTTCCAGCAGGTCGAGGGTGGCCTCGTCGGTCCAGTCCCCGGCGTGGATCACCACGTCGGCGTCGTCGACAGCCGCCAGCAGCGCTTCGGGCAGGGTCTTGGCCCGCGCCGGTACGTGGGTGTCCGAGGTCAGCAGGAGCCTCACGCGCCTACCGTACGCGCCGCAGGCCCAGGCGGGCAGGTCAGAGGCCGTCGCGGCGCCGTTCGTAGCGCCACGCGGCGTCGAGGGCGTGCTCCTCGTCCGGGGACGCGGGGTGCGGCGGGCCCAGGCGGCGGGCCGCTGCCACGCACCGGCCGTCGTCGTGCTGGGCGAGTCCCTGCACGGCGGCCAGCTGGACCTGGCGGTCCGCGTCGTCCAGCAGGGCGGCCATGGCACCGGCGAGGACGGGAGCACGGTCCCCGCCCCGGGCGACGGTGAGGCACGCGTCCCGCCGTACCCGCGGGTCCACGTCCGTCATCAGCACCAGCAGGGCCCCGCGGACGTCCGCCGAGGAGGCAGCCGACCGGGACCACGATCCGAGTCCTCGCGCCACCGCGCCCCGCACCCGGGGGTCAGGGTGGCCGGCGTGTGGCAGGAGCGCCGCGTCGGCCCGCGGATCCGCGTGGTCCCCGAGCGCGGTCAGCACCTCGGTGAGCACCGCGGGATCCGCCTCCTCGGCCGACCAGGCCGTGAAGAGCTCCAGCGCGGGGCCGCCGAACACGTCCTCGTCGCGATCGTCGAGGAGATGGGTCAGGCGCAGGACCTCGGCCCCGAACAGACGGTGGGAAGGGTCCTCATCCCTGCGCAGCGCTGCGGCAGCCGTCCAGACCTCCTGGTCGCGCCGGCCGGCCAGCAGGAGGGTGGCCGTCCCCCATGCGGCGTGGTCCTGGTCGTGCGCCACCGCGCGGCCCATCAGCTCCCCGAAGGAGGTGCGCACGCCCAGCAGCTCCTCCAGTCCTGTGAGGATGGCCCCGTGTCCGTCCCGGACGGTCACCGGGCCCAGGGTGAACGCGCCGACGCCGTGGTACTCGTCGTCCTGGACGCGGGTACGGACGACGGGGGCCCGGGAACCGGTGCGGCGCCGCAGCTCCGCTTCGGCCCCCGTGTCGTGCAGGCGGCGGGCGAGGTCGCGCATCTCCCGTAGTTCGGGCGCGGGGTACCGTCTGCCGTTCCCCGGGTGCAGGAGCGCGTCGGCCAACGCGGGCGAGCCGGATGCGACGGCATCGCGCAGGGGCAGCAGGCCGTCCGGGTCGCAGCGGCCCGGGTCGGCCCCGTACTGGAGCAGCAGTTGGGCGAGTCCTCCGGCGTACGTCCGCGTCGCCAGAGCGAACGCGTCCTCCAGTACGCCGGGGTCGGTGTCCTGCCGGAGGAGGCACGTCACCCGGGTGGTGTCCCCGGCGCGTACGGCGGAGAGCAGGGCGGGCTCGCCCTCCGCCGAACCGCTCACGCCCGGACCCGCCTCCCTCACCGCGCTCCCCACGGGTGGAGGCCCGAGCAGTCGTAGCCGCCGCTCGGATCCGGGGTGTGGAGCCAGTAGGCCGACAGGACGAGCAGCACCACCACCGGCAGGGTGAGGAGCGCGGACACCCCGGTGAGCCACCGCAGCCAGGCCGCTTCGCCGGCCGGCCCGGACCGCTGTGCGGCGCGGCGCAGGACGGCGTACAGCAGCAGGGCGCCGAGGCCACAGGCGAGGCCGGCCCACGAGGCGACGTGCATCCGGGTGGAGGGGCCCAGGTAGTGGCAGTGCTGGAAGGTGTCGGAGTCGAAGGCCGCGCGGGCGGCCAGCAGTCCGGCGGAGGCGGCGGCCAGCAGCGGCACCAGGAGCGCGCGTCGGCGCCGGACGGGAGGGCCGGCCGGGCCGTTGGCGGTCGTCGGCGCCCGTCCGGGCCGGGGGGAGGTGTCCACGGCGGCCGCTACCGCTTCTTCCAGAGGGTGAGCTTGGTCGCGTAGTCGGGCAGGTCCTTGTCCGCGCCCTGCGTGATGTCCGTGACCTCCAGCATGGCCAGCCGGCCGTCCGAGGTCTGTGTGCACAGCAGCGTGCCCACCGGGATGGTCGTGCGCAGGTCCGCCGCGGGGACTTCGGGGGGCAGGACGTCGGCGCGGGCGCCCTGCAGGCACTCCGCCGGGGTCTTGCCGCTGCTCTTGCCCGTGGGGGTCCTGAACTCCCAGCGGCCCTTGGAGATGCCGCTGAGCCGGAGCTCTTCGCCCGTCGCGATGTCGCCGGGGCCGAAGACCTTGGGAAGGTCCAGGTCCACGTTGACGACGTGCACGCCCGGCGAGCGCAGTGCGAAGGGACGGTCCTGGAAGACCACGGCGTAGCCGGCGTCCTCCGGCGGGGCGGAGCTCGGGGGCGGGGTGGGGGACGGCGGGCCGGGCTTGGGGGTCACCTGCCGGTCGTCCTGCCCGCCGTCCTGATGGTCCCGGGGGGAATCCCCGCCGCCCGTCATGCCCCAGATCCCCGCCCCGGCGAGGGCGAGGACGGCAGCGACGGCTCCGGCGGTGACGGCGGCGGGTCTGCGGCGTGCCGGCGGGTGTGGTGCGTGGGTCGGGTGCGGTGCGTGGGCGGGCGGCGCGGGGAAGCCGGGGGGCGCGCCGGCGGTGGCCCGCGAGCCGGCCGGGTCCTCGGGCCCCCTCGTGGGGGCGGCGGCGAACCGTGCGTCCCGCGCCGTCGCGGACGGGCCGCCGTCGGCGACCGTCGGCTCGGCCGGGGGGAGGACGGCGCGCGCCCTGCGGGCGATCTCCGCCGTGAGCGGCTCGGGCAGCCAGCCGGTGAAGTCATCGAGGGCGCCGCCCGCCGACTCCGCGCACAGCGCGGCCAGTTCCCCGGTGCCGATGCGTGCCGCCGGGTCGGCGGCCAGGCAGCGTTCGAGCAGCGGGCGGAGCCGGTCGTCGTAGCCGTCCAGCCGGGGCGGCCGCAGGGCGGTGTTGGCGATCTGCGCGGCGAGGGTGATGGCACCGCCGTCGCCGTAGGGGTGGCGGCCGGTGGCCGCGACCGCGCAGATCAGACCGAGCGAGAACACGTCGCCGGCGGGGCCCACCTGCTCGCCGAGCGCCTGTTCCGGTGACATGTACTGGGGGGTGCCGATCAGCCCGCCCGACTGGGTGAGCTGGGTGGCGTCCGCGGCCCGGGCGATCCCGAAGTCGATGACGTACGGGCCGTCGGCGCCCAGCAGGATGTTGCCGGGCTTGAGGTCGCGGTGGACGACTCCCGCGGAGTGGATCGCGCTCAGGGCCCGGGCGGTGCAGCCGACGAGCCGCAGGACGGTCGCGGGCGGCAGCGGACCGTATCCGGCGAGCGCGTCGTGGAGGGCGAGGCCCGGCACGAACTCCGTGGCCAGCCAGGCGAGTTCGCCGCCGGTGTCGTGGTCGACCACCGGGACGACGTGGTATCCGCGCACCCGCCGGGCCGCCTGCACCTCCTGCTCGAACCGGCGGCGGAACTCCGGCTCGCGGCCGAATTCGCGGCGGATCACCTTCAGGGCCACGGGCTGGCCGCCGCGCGTGTGGGAGAGGTACACGGTCCCCATGCCGCCCTCACCGATCCGCGCCCGGAGCCGGTACCCCGCGATGTCCCGGGGGTCGTCCGCCCGCAGCGGCTGTGGTGCCGAGTCCGCCGTCATTCCAACTCCCCGTTCGTCGATCTCCGTTCGCCGGTGAGGGTATACGGGGTGACCGGGCGGAGGCGGCGCCGGGTGCCGCCGTCGCGCCCGCCGCGGGCGGTCCGGTCCGCGGGGAGCGGTCAACTCCCGTCGGGGCCCTCGGCCCGGTGGGCGGGGTGGCCCTTGGCCAGCAGTTCGCCGTACGCCAGGCACAGTACGGGGAAGCCCAGTTCGTGCAGGGCCAGCCGGGCCTGACGGGCCGCGTCCGAGCCGGTGGGGCGGTGGCCGGTCGCCCGCTCCAGCAGGTCGACCACGTAGTACAGGCCCGCCCCCACCACGGCGAACCACGCCTGGTTCTTGCTGAACGTGTCGCTGTGCGCCGGGGCCATCGCGGCTGCGGCCCGCCGCACCTGGTCGCGTTCGACGGCGATCCGGGCGCCGGCGCAGGCGTAGGTGACTCGGCTTCGGGCTTCGGTGGTCACGGTCGTGCGCTCTCCTCTACCGGACGGCTGGGTGCAACTCCCCCGGACGTATACACCGGCGGGGGCGGCCGCCCGCGCCGAACCCGTGGGGCAGCGACCCCCGGGCGGTTGACCGCCGCCCGGGCCGCGGCCGCCCGCGCCCCGCCGGTGCCCGGAGCCGGCCGGGCGTGGGCCGGGGACGGGGCTGGCAGGAGGGGTGCGGAGTCGGCGAAGATGGGACCGTCATCCGTCATCCGTCACCATCAGTCACCGTCACCGTCGCGTCCGAGGAGAGTCCTGCCGATGTCCGGTTCCGCGTCCGGGTCCCGCAGGAGGCCGCCGACGATCGCCGACGTCGCCCAGGCCGCCTCGGTGTCCCGTACGACCGTGTCCCACGCCCTCAACGGACTGGGTAAGGTCGACCCCCGCACCCGCGAGCGGATCAAGCAGGTGGCCGCCGAACTCGGCTACCGGCCCAACCTGCGCGCCCAGCGGCTGCGCCAGGGCCAGGCGAAGGCCATCGCCCTGGCCTCCTCGATGCCCTTCGCGGTGGCCGGCGGCCCCTCCCGGCTCGGCTTCTACATGGAGGTCGCCGCGGCGGCCGCCGAGCGGGCCCTGCTCCACGGGTACGCGCTCGTGCTGGTGCCGCCCGTGCAGTCCGGGTCGGCGCTGCACTCCCTCGACATCGACGGGGCGATCGTCGTCGAACCCGGCGAGGACGACCCGGCCGTCGCGCAGCTGCGCGAGCGCGGCCTGCCGTACGTGGCCCTCGGCCGTGAGGTGACGCCCGGCACGGACGCCCCGTACGTCGACCTGCGCGGCGGTCTCGTCGCCGAGTTGCTGCTGGAGCACCTGCGGGAGCAGGGGGCCCGCCGCCCCGCGCTGCTCATCGGCGCCGGCACCCGCCACTCCGCCGTCGACGCCCGTGCCGCGTACGAGCGGGCCGCCGCCGAGCAGGGCTGGGACCCGCTGGTGGCCACCGCCCCGGAGGAGGGCGGCGAGGAGGCCGGGTACGAGCGCTGCGCGGCCCTGCTCGCCGAGCACCCGGGCATCGACGCGGTCTGCGCCCTGGTGGACGCCTTCGCGGTGGGAGCCGTCCGCGCGATCCGGGACAGCGGCCGGCGGGTCCCGGACGACGTGATGGTGGTGACCCGGTACGACGGCCCGCGGGCCCGCACCTGCGAACCCCCGCTCACGGCGGTCGACCTCCAGCTGGACCGTGCCGCCTCCGACGCGGTGGAGCTGCTCCTGGCGCGTCTGCGCGGCGAGGACCCCGCCCCCCGGGAGGTGCCCGGGACGGCGGTGACGGCGCCCGAGCCCCGGGTCATCGCCCGGGCCTCGTCCCTGCGCGCCCCGTAACTCGCCCCCGGTCTCCCGGCGGGCCCGCGGGGCCCTCGCCCCGGGTCACGGGGCGAGGATGAGCACCGCCCCGGAGACGAGCGCGAAGCCCAGCACGAGGGGGCGCATCTTCGCCCCGTCGATCCGGTGGTGCGCGAGCCGGCTCAGCCACGCGCCGGCGGCCAGGGCGGGCAGCAGGAGCGCGGCCCAGCCCAGTTGGGCCGGGCTGCCCTGGCCGGTGGCGAGCAGCAGGGCGAGCGAGACGACCTCGCCGACGAGGAAGCACAGGGCGACGGTGGACCGCAGCTCCGCCGGGGGCCGGTGCTGGTAGACCAGGGCCAGCGGCGGGCCGCCCACCCCGGTCGCGGTCTCGGTGAGGCCGGTGACCAGTCCCGCCCCCACGTAGGCGGCGCGCCCGGGCACGAAGGCCGGTGCGGCGAGGCTCACCACCGCCGCGAGGACGGTCGCCACGCCGACGACCAGCCCGAGCCGCTGCGTCGGCACCGCCCAGAGCAGGACGAGGCCGCCGGGTGTCGCGGCCAGCCGGGCCGCGGTGATCCAGCCTGCGCCCCGCAGGTCCAGGGAGTGCCGCTCGCGCCAGACCACGTACACGTTCAGCGGGATCATCGAGGCGAGGACGAACACCGGCAGCAGGGCGGGCTGGAGCAGCCCCGCCACCGGCGCGACGACCAGGGCGAACCCGAGGCCGCTGGTCCCCTGCACGAACGCGGCGCAGGCCACCACCAGCGCGAGGACCGCCAGCGTGGTGGCGCTCATCGTGCGGCGCTCCTGGCCCGGGCTGCGGTGGACGTGGGGTGCGCCCGGGTCACCCCGGCCCGCCCGACCACCTCCTCGGCCAGCTCGGCCGCCCGGTCCACCAGCGCGCCGCCGTCCCAGCCGACCGGGGCGCCCCGCCACATCCGCAGCCGTCCGGCGACGAACACGGCGGTGATCTGGTCGCGGTTGCCGCGCCGGAGCAGCTCCCACGGCAGGTCCCAGGACGGCCGCATCTCGGGGCCGCTCACGTCGACGAGCAGGAAGTCGGCGGCCGCGCCGGGGGCGATCCGGCCGGTGAGCGCGCCGAGGCCGACGGCGTCCGCGCCGCCCGGCCCCGCGTGCTCCAGCCAGGACCAGCCGGCACCGCAGGAGGAGTCCCCGGTGGCCAGGCCGTAGGCCAGGCGCTGGGCGAACTCCGCGGCCTCCGCCAGGCGGAAGCCGTCGCCGCGCGTGCCGTCCGTGCCCAGGCCGAAGCGGATCCCGCGTTCGGCCATGGTGGTGGCCGGTGCCACGGCGTTGCCCTTCCAGGCGCTGGCGACGGGGTTGTAGCTCACCGCGGTCCCGGTGTCGGCGAGCAGGGTCAGCTCGGCGGGCGTGACCAGGGTGGCGTGCGCGGCGAGCAACTGGGGTCCGAGGGCCCCGACTTCACGCAGGTACTCCAGCGGGCGCAGGCCGTGCCGGATGAGGGAGCGTTCGACGGCGGCGAGGTGCTCGTTGACGTGGATCTGGACGACGGTGTCCGCCTCGGCGGCGAGCCGCGCGGTGGCCGCCAGGGTCCGCGCGGTCGCGGCTTCCGGGACGGAGACCGCCAGCGAGGGGTGGACCAGTTCCTCACCGGCGTAGCGGGCGAGGTGTTTCTCGGCGGCGGCCAGGGTGGCGGCCGCCCGCGTGCCGTCGTGGTCCGCGCCGTCGGCATCGTCGGCGTCGTTGCACACGAGCCCGAGCACGCAGCGGATCCCGGCGTCGCGGGTGGCGGCCGCCACGGTCTCGACGTCGACCGGGGCGCGGGTCCCGGCGTCCGTGACGGTGGTGAAGCCACCCCGCAGGGACTCCAGGGCCGCCAGTTTCGCCGCCACGTAGGCGGATTCCTCGTCGAGGGCCCCCTCCAGGGGGACCCACACCCGGCGGAAGATCTCGGAGGGCTCGCCGAAGGCCAGCGCGGCTCCGAAGCTCTGTGTCAGGTGGTGGTGGGCGTCGACGAAGCCCGGCATCAGTACGTGTGCGGGGAGCCTGACGGGGGTCAGGTGCGGGTGGTCGCGCTCCAGTCGTGCGGCCGGGCCCACGGCGCGGAAGGAGCCGTCGGCCACGAGGACCGCGTGGTGCTCCATCGGGCCGTTGGGGGTCATCACGACGCCGGGTGCGAGGAGTCGCACCGCCCCGGCCGGCCCGCCGGGGCGGTGCGGGCCGTCGGGCGTCGGGTCGGCTTCCATCAGGTCGGCCGGCGTGAGGTCGGCTTGCGTCAGGTGGTTCATCTGGTCCTTCGCGAACGGATCGGGTGTACGGGTGGTGCCGTGCGAGTGCGGGTACGGGGCCGCGGTCAGGCGTGCGGGACGGCGTGCGGCTCGACCGCGTCGACCCGTGCGGTGGCGGGCTCGCCGGTGCGCCCCCGGGCCAGCCGGGGCCGTACGTGGTGGAAGAGGACGTTGAGGATGGCGGCGGTGAACGCGCCGACGGCCACGCCGCTTTCGAGGAGGATCCGCGCCTCGGACGGCAGGCCCGCGTAGACGCCGGGCACCAGGATCGGCAGCAGGCCGAGCGCGACGGCGACGGCGCAGATGAACCCGTGGGAGTGCTCTTCGAGTTGGGCCTTGCCCAGCATCTGGATGCCGAGCACGGTGATGACGGCGAAGACCACCATGGCGGTACCGCCGACGACGGCGGACGGGATGACGCTGATGGCGCGGATGAGCGGGGCGAGGAAGCCGATGACGATGAGGACGACGCCTGCCGCTGCGGTGACGAACCGGCTGCGGACGCCCGTGACGCGCACGATCCCGATGTTCTCGCCGCTGGTCACCATGAGCGGCAGCCCGAGGAACCCGCCGAAGAGGGACACGAGGGCGTCGCCGCGGATGGTCCGCGGGACGGCGGTGCGCTTGTCGATCTCCTTGCCGACGGTCTCCGCGTTGATGACGGTCTGCCCGGTGGCCTCCGCCATGGAGGCGAGGCCGTACAGCATCAGGGGCAGCGCGGCCATCAGGTGGAACTCGGGCGTGCCGAACGGCATCAGCTGCGGGGCGCTCAGCACTCCGCCGTCGGTGATGCCGCCGAAGTCGAAGCGGCCGAGGGCGAAGGCCAGGGCGGTGCCGGCGATCAGGCCGAGCATCACGGCGAGTTGCCGTACGACCCCGCTGAACAGCCAGTAGAGGGCGACGGTGAAGCCGATCGTCGCCATGCCGAGGGCGAGGTCGGTGGGGTCCGCGAAGCCGGGCGTGCCCGGCCGGCCGGTGACGAGGAGCGCGCCGACCTTCACGAGGTTGACTCCGACGATGACGATCATCGTGCCGATGACCAGGGTCGGAAAGAACTTCAACAGGCGTGAGAAGACGGGCAGGACGACGAAGTAGAAGGCGGCGCTGATGATCACCGCTCCGGTGGCGGTGCGCACCCCGTGCTGTTCGGCGATGGCGAGGAAGAGGATCAGCGGGGCTCCGCCGGGCAGCATGACGAAGGGCAGCCGGGGTCCGAACTTCCAGGGGCCCAGCGACTGGATGAGGGAGCCGACCCCGGAGAGGACGAAGGCCGCCGAGAGCAGGTTCACGGTGAGGCCGGGCTCGAGGTGCAGGGTGGCGCTCATCAGGAAGATCGCCGAGACGGGTGTCGCCGCCATGACGAGGACGTGTTGGAGACCGAACAGGAGGATCCTGCTCAGTGGGCGGGACTGGTCCACGGGATGGGTGAGGGTGCGGGGACTGGACACGTTCGAGCTCCGTTCGGCTCGCTCCGGCTTTGGCTGCGGTCCGGCTCCGGGCAGGAGTCGGACCGAGGTGGCCAAATCGATTTGGCCGCCAGTATGTGAGGGCCCCGGAGGCCCGTCAAGGGCTGTGGACGCATCGGTTCCGTCGGGGTCGGCGCGAACGGCGCCGCCGCGCAAACCACGCTCGGACAAGGGCCTTGACGGCTTCCCGTCCGCCGACGTACGTTGCCGCCACCGTCCGGGAGCCGCCCGCACCGGTGTCCGCTGTCGCCTCCGTCAGGCCCGCCTCTGTAGGCTCGCCATCGCCCGGCCCGCCACCGGGCGGTGACCCCTGCCCCGGTCAGCACGAGGCCCGGTACCCCCTCGCAGGGGATACCGGGCCGGCCTGAACGGTCAGTGTGCGGCGATCTGCTGGAGGGCCGCGCCCTGGTAGCGGGCGCCGGCGTTCCACAGGATGAAGGAGTTCATCTTGTTGTCCGCCGCGGCCTTGATCTGCTCGGCCACCTCCGCGGGCCCGTAGGAGCTGCCCATCGAGAAGTCCTGCAGCCACGGGATGATCTCGGTCTGCGTGCCCTTCGCCTGCCGGGCGAAGTCGGCGAGCGAACGCTGCACGATCGCGTACGGGGCGGTGTCCGGCTGCGCGACACCGTACTCTCCCGGGCCCCAGTGGGAGGGGTAGACCATCGGCGCGATGTAGTCGGTGACCTTGACCAGGGCCCCGATGTCCTGCGCGATCTCGGTGGGCCGGGTCGCGGCGATCCCGAAGACGGAGACGCCGAGGTACTTGGCGTGCGGACGCAGCGCGGTACGGGTGTCGGCGACGAACGAGGTGATGGACTGCTCGGGCGTGGCGCTGCCGATGCCGGGGAAGCTCATCTGCGAGAGCGGGCCGTCCGGGCGGCGCACGTAGTCGTAGAGGATGTCGTCGAAGCCGAGCCGAGCCGCCTCGACGGCGAGGTCCTGGTTGTACTTGCGGACCGTGGGGTTGGCGAAGTTGGTGAAGGACAGGGCGCCGTAGTGGCCCCCGTTGTAGGGCTGGCCGCCCGGCGTCAGCACGAGCTGGTCGGACTTGCCGGCCTTCCATGCCGCGCCGGCCAGCTTGGGGTCGCGAAAGGCCACGATGCGGCCGATGACCTGGGCTCCGGCGGCGTGGATCTCGGCGATCGCCTTGCGGGCGTCGTAGTAGCCCTTGGCCGCGCCGATCTGGCGGGCCAGCGGCACCTGCGAGGCGTACCCGACCTCGCCGTCCTCGTCCTTGACGTCCAGCTCGACGGCGTTGAGCTTGCCGCTGCGGACCAGGGCGAGGATGCCGGTGCGCAGCGTGTCGTCGCCCCAGCCGATGGCGGTGATGTGCGCGGCCCGGATCATGGGGCGGCGGCCGCGGGCGGACACGTCCTTGGTGGTGGTGTTCCCGGCGCGGTCCACCGCCGCGACCGTGACGAGGGGGGTGCCCTTGGGGACCGTGGCCGTGAAGGCGCCTGCCTTGTCGAGGGGGACCTTCTTGCCGTTGACGCTCACCTGGGCGTCGGTGGAGGCGGTGCCCGTGATGGTCACGGGGGCGGCGGCGTTCTTGACGACGGGGTCGGCCACCTTCAGCTCGGGAGCGGTGGCGTCCACGTGGAAGCCCACGACCCTGTGGTACGAGGCGAAGGGGAAGCTGCCGGCGCCGTCCACCACCAGGGTGTGCCGGCCTTCCTTGAGCTGCGGGAGGGCGAGTTTCAGCCGGGCGCCGTCGGCTGCGACGGGGACCGCCGCGCCGTCCAGGGTGGCGTGCAGCTCGTCCCTGCCGCCGGCCGCGTCGGCGGCGAGGTAGGCGTCGAGCTGTGCGGCCTGGCGGCCGTTCAGGACGGCCCCGTCGCTCAGACCCTGGATGCCGGGGCCCGGTGCGAGGAACGTCCAGGCGCCGACGCCCGCTCCGGCCACCGCGAGCGCGCAGGTCGTCGCTATGAGGGCGCCCCGGCGGGCCGGGCGGCGCGGACGGAAGGAGGGGGCGGAGGGCGATATGCGGGTGCGGGACATCGTGACGTCCTTCGTGCCGGGGGCGTGGGGAGTGGGGTGGGCCGGATGGTGCCTCCATTCATTGCCGCTCAGGGGGAACGGTCGCCCGGAGCGGCCCGTATTTCACACGATCGGCCGCGTTCGGTCCCGGCGTGGCGACTACGCCATGCAGGGGACAGTGCGGTATGAGGGCTCCTGCCGCAGGTAGGTATGGCGCGACACGTCCGCTGTGGAGAGGCTTCCCATGCGTCACCCGCTCGTCCCGCTCGGCGCCCTGGCGGGCGCCGCCCTGCTCGCCACCACCGGCTGTTCCACGGGCTCGTCACCGGCCGCCGCCGGGGGACGCCCCGCGGCCGCCACCGCGGCGGCGGCCAGTCCCGTCGCCGCGAAGGACCCGGCGGTGGTCGGCGCCAACGAACTCGGCCAGGTGCCGGTGCTGATGTACCACCAGCTCACCGAGAAGCCGGCCAGCGTCTACGACCGCACCCCGGCCGACTTCCGGGCCGAGCTGGAGCGGCTGGCCCGGGAGGGCTACGTACCCGTGACGGCCCGCGACTTCCAGACGGGCCGCATCGACATCCCGGCCGGCGCGCACCCGGTGGTCCTCACGTTCGACGACTCGACCAACAGTCAGGTGCGTCTGGGACCGGACGGCGCCCCCGCACCGGACACCGCCGTCGCCATCCTGGCGGAGACGGCGAAGAAGCACCCCGCGTTCAAGCCGGTGGCGACCTTCTTCGTCAACGCGGACGCCTTCTCGGCCACGGGCTCCGCCAAGGCCCTGACCTGGCTGAAGGAGCACGGGTACGAGGTCGCCAACCACACCGGCCGCCACGAGAACCTGCGCTCCCTGGACCAGGCGGGCGCCGCGAGGGCGATCTCGTCCGGACAGCAGGCGATCGAGAAGGCCGCGCCCGGGACGCGGGTCACGTCGCTCGCCCTGCCGTTCGGCGCGATGCCCGAACCGGCCGAGGTCGCGGCGCGCGGAGCGGGCTACCGCTACGACGGGGTGTACCTCGTGGGCTCGAACCCGTCGGTCTCCCCGTTCTCGAAGGCGTTCACCCCCGGCGCGATCCCCCGGATCCGTTCGGCGGGGCCCAAGGACGAGGACGCCGAGTTCGGTTCGTCGCGCTGGCTGGACAAGCTCGCCAGTACGAAGAGCCGGTACGTCTCCGACGGCGACCCGGACACCGTCGCCTTCCCCAGCGCATCGCGCGACGAGCTGGCACCGGCCTTCGCCAAGCGGGCCCGGGCGTACTGACCGGGGCGGCCCTCCCCCGCGCACCCTCCCCCGCAGACCCTCCCCCGCGCACCGGACACCGGCCGGTCCCCTCCGGCCGGCCCTCCGGGGTCTTGCGCAATGCGTCCATTGGACGCAGGATGTGCGTCCAATGGACGCACAAGGAGAGGGGGCGCCGTGCAGGAGCCTGCGGACGGCCGCACGACGGGGAGCGGTACGGCAACGGCCCGCGTGGCCGAGGGACTGCGCGGCAGCGCGTTCGTCCCGCGGCAGGAGGACGTGGAGCTGTCGCTGCCCCCCGTGTTCGACGACCTCGACCAGGAGCGCGAGCACCGCAAGCAGCGGCTCGCCGGAGCCTGCCGGATCTTCGGCCGGTTCGGCTTCTCCGAGGGCGTCGCGGGGCACATCACGGTGCGCGACCCGGAATATCCGGACATGTTCTGGGTCAACCCGTTCGGCATGTCCTTCCGGCACATCCGGGTCTCGGACCTGATCCTGGTCGACCACGAGGGCCGGGTCCGCCACGGCCGTCGCCCGGTCAACCGTGCGGGGTTCGTGATCCACTCCGCCATCCACGCGGCCCGTCCCGACGTGGTCGCCGCCGCCCACGCGCACGCCGTGCACGGCAAGGCCTTCTCCAGCCTCGGCCGTCTGCTCGACCCGATCACCCAGGACGCCTGCGCCCTGTACGAGCAGCACACCGTGCACCGTGACGGCGCCGGGGCCGTGGTGGTCGAGGAGGAGGCGGGCCGGCAGCTCGCCGCGGGGCTCGGGCCGCACAGGGCCGTCATCCACCAGAACCACGGCATCTTCACCGTCGGCGAATCCGTCGACGAGGCGGCCTGGTGGTTCATCTCCATGGAGCGCAGCGCCCAGGCGCAGTTGCTGGCGCAGGCCGCCGGCACGCCGCTGCTCATCGATCCCGAAGCCGCCCGGCACACCCGCGACCAGACCGGCTTCCCGCTCGCCGGCTGGTTCTCCTTCCAGCCGCTGTGGGACGAGATCGTCCGCACCGACCCCGACCTCTTCGAGTAGGCCCCGGCATGGCAACCGCCTCCGACCGTCAGCCGCCCGCGGGTTCCGCAGACCCCGCCGGCCCCGCGCCGGTGCCTGCGGAACCCGGTTCCGCCTCGTGGTGGCAGGCGCGCTACGCCGAGCGTGACCGGCGCCGGCCCCGCACGGGCGGGCTGACCCTGGCCCGGATCACCGGGGGCGCCCTCGAACTCGCCGACCGTGACGGGCTGGACGCCCTCACGATGCGCAGCCTCGGGGAACACCTCCAGGTGCGCCACACCTCCCTGTACCGCCACGTGGCGAGCCGGGAGGAGCTCCTGATCGAGACCGTCGACCACATGCTGGGCGAGATCCGGCTGCCCTCCCTCGACGGGGACTGGCGGGCCGGCCTGGAGCAGGGGGCGCGGGAGTTCCGCCGGGTCCTCACCGCCCATCCGGCCCTCGTCCCGGCCCTGACCAGCGGCCAGCTGCTCGGCCCCAACGCCCTGCGGGCCCGCGAGCACGCCCTCGGGCAGCTCCTGGCCCAGGGGTGGGCCCCGCGCACCGCCGTGCACGTGTACCTCACGGTCACCCACTTCGTGATCGGCTCCGCCGTGCTCGACACGGGTGGGGCGGCCCGGACCGGTCCGCAGCGCGCGGCGATGGCGGAGCTGTTCGCCGGCCTGTCCCCGCAGACCCACCCGGTGGTGCGCCGCCATGCCGGCCTGCTCAACTCCCCTGACGGTACGGAGGAGTTCGCCTTCGGCCTGCGCGTGCTGATCGCGGGGCTGGGCCATCTGCACGCCGAGGGGGCCGGAGCGTGAGGAGCACACCCGTCCTGCCGCCGCTGGAGCAGTGGGTCCGGGGCGGCACCCGCGTCCCGGTCGGCGGCCACGAGGTCTTCGTCCGCCAGGACGGTCCTGCGGACGGGGCGCCCGTGACCCTGCTCCACGGTTTCCCCACCTCCTCCCACGACTGGGCGCCGGTCGTCCCGGCCCTCACCGCGGCCGGACTGCGGGTGACCACCCTGGACTTCCTCGGCTTCGGGGAGAGCGACAAACCGCGCCGGCACCGGTACTCGCTGCTGGACCAGGCCACCCTGGTTGAGGAGGTGTGGCGGCGGTGCGGAACCGGTCGTACCGCCCTGGTCGCGCACGACTACGGCGTCAGCGTGGGCCAGGAGCTGCTGGCCCGGGACCCGTCGCGCGTCACCCGCATGGCCTGGCTCAACGGCGGGCTCTACCCCGACCTGCACCGCCCGGTCGTGACCCAGCGCCTGCTGCACGGGCCGCTCGGCCCGCTGGTCGCGCCCCTGACCACACGCCGCCGGTTCGGCGCGGCCCTGCGCGGGGTGCTGGGGCGGGAGCTCTGCGACGCGGACGTGCGGCAGTTGTGGGCGGCGGCGTCCCGGGCGGGCGGCCACCGGCGCGCGCCGCGGCTGCTGCGCTACATCGACGAGCGCCGCCGCCATGCCGGGCGGTGGACGGCGGCCCTGGAGGAGTACCCGGGCCCGGTGCTCTTCGTATGGGGGCCGGCCGATCCCGTCAGCGGCGCCCACGTGCTGGCACGGATCCGCACCCGGATGCCGCGGGCCCGCGTCGTCGAACTCGCCGGGCCGCCCGCGGTCGGGCACTATCCGCAGCTGGAGGATCCGTCGGCCGTCGCCGCCGCGCTGGGATCGTTCCTGGCGCCCTGAGGCCGGCCGGTCCCGCCGTCGCGGACGACCGGGGTGGCCTGCCAGGCTCCGAGGGGCACGCAGGCGGTCGCGGCCATACCGATGTCCTGCGCGGCCTCGCCGACCTCGTCCGGGTCGACGTGGCCGGGCTTGCCGGCCACGGGAGTGACGACCCAGACCGTGCCGCCCTCGGCCAGCGGAACGCGCGCGTCGTCCAGCAGGAAGGGGAGGTCCCCGTCGCCCAGCCGGAACCACATCAGCACCGCGTCCACGGCCGTGCCCGCCGCGTCGGCGGCGTCGTCGTCGAGCATGGCCGTGCCCGTCAGCCCTTCGATCCCCGCGCGCAGCCCGTCGTCCACGTCATGGTCGAAGCCGACCTCCATCACGCGCTGTCCCGCCGTGACACCGAGCCGGGCGGCCATGACCGTCGGGGCTTCGTACGCCGTCATCCGCCGTCTCCTCGCGGGTGCGCGGTCGGCACCCCCGCCGCAACGTACGGGACCGGACGCGCGGTCACCAGGGGCCCGCGGCGCCCGGAGCACCTCCACGGGTTTGGACGCCGCCGTCCGGGATACACGCGGGGTGTCGGTGGTGCGCCTTCGCAGACGGGCCGCCACCGCGGCTGGGTGACCGTGGGCGGCCCCCCTCCCCCTGGGGCCGCCCACGGCCCACGCTTTCGTGGCGCCCTGGACTGGACTGCCCGGAGCGAGGCCCGTCCCGGGCCCGCTCACACGGACAAGAGGACGTGCTCATGGAGGTGCGCCCCGATCGGCGCCGGTTCGTCGGCGGGGTGGCAGCGGCCGCTCTGGCCACGGTTCTCCCGGCCGCAGGCCCGGCCTCCGCGGCCGTCGGGCCGGAGGGCGGGATCTCCGGCCGGCTGCGTGCGCTGGAGCGGGCGCATGCGGCACGACTGGGGGTCTTCGCGCGGGACGCGGCCACCGGCAGGACCGTGCTCTACCGGGCGGACGAGCTGTTCCCCCTGTGCTCGACGTTCAAGACCGTCGCCGTGGCCGCGGTGTTGCGGGACCTCGACCATGACGGCACCTTCCTCGGCCGCCGCATCCGGTACACGCATCAGGAGGTCGAGCAGTCGGGCTACGCGCCGGTCACCGGTCTGCCGCAGAACCTCGAAGACGGCATGGCCGTCGCGGACCTGTGCGCGGCAGCCATCACCCACAGCGACAACGCCGCCGCGAATCTCCTGCTGCGCGAGCTCGGCGGCCCGTACGCCGTCACCCGCTTCTGCCGGTCCATCGGCGACGGCGTGACCCGGCTCGACCGGTGGGAGCCCGACCTGAACTCCGCGGAACCGGCAAGGGTCCGTGACACGTCCAGCCCCCGCGCCCTCGGCCGCACCTACACCCGGCTCGCCGTCGGGGACGCCCTCAGCCGGCCCGACCGTGAACGGCTGACCGGGTGGCTGCTGGGCAACACGACCGGCGCCAACCGCCTGCGCGCCGGGCTGCCGAAGGACTGGAAGGTCGCCGAGAAGACCGGCAGCGGCCGCTACGGCACGGCCAACGACGTGGGGATCACCTGGCCGCCCGGCCGGGGACCGGTCACCATGGCGGTCCTCTCCACCCGGAACGAGCCCGCGGCGTCGGCCGACGAGCCGCTGATCGCCGAGACGGCCGCGCTGCTGGCGTCGGCCTTGATGTGATCCCCGCAGGCCCGGGGGTGCCGGAGCCGCCGGCCCCCGCAGAGGAGTGGACGCGGCGGCAGGGCCCGGAAGCCGGGGGGACGGGCTTCCGGGCCCTGTGTGTCGCGTACCGCAAGGGGGGAGCGGTGTACCTGCTGGTGCGACATAGGGAAAACGATTCACCAGCCCATAGGTCACGCCCCCCGGGTGCGGGATTCGGTCTGGGTTTCACACCGGCTCACCGGCACCGGCGCGCGCGAGGGGGAACGGGAGAGCAACCTGCGGGGGAGCCGCGGCGTTGATCCCCGCGTGACAGCCACGCCTGAGAGGGGAAACCCGTGAGCAGCCCCGTCCTCGTGTCCGAGGAATGCCTTGAAGCCCTCCACCACGTGAAGGAGAAGCGGGAGGTCAACACCGCGGTCCTGCGGCTGGCGGAAGGGGCCCTGGTCCCGGAGGCGGTGGCCAACTGGACCCAAGAGGAACTGATCCAGTGCCTGCCCCTCACGGAGCCGCGGCTGGTCGTCCACGAGCTGGCCTTCGCCACTCCGGGGGGTGCCCGGCGCAACGAACCGCTGCTGATCTTCTGGATGCCCTCGGACGCGGTCGGGCAGGAGGAGGACTACACGGCCGCCTACACGGTCCTGCGGGAACTCCTCACCGACGTGCACGTGCACCTCACGGCCCGGCGGCCGGACCAGCTCGCGTACCGCAGGCTCGTCGCGCTGGCCGGCTGACGACGGGACGCGGGCCACCGGCCCGGACGCCGGCGGACGGGGCTCACGGGCGCGGACCCGGCTGGGGGCCCGCGAGGAGGTTGAGGAGGCCGGCGATGTCGCGGCCCGCTTCGGCGGGGTGGCGGAACTTGGCGCCGGAGTTGATCCGGTAGTGGTTGCGGCGGCCCACGCGCATCCGGCTGAGGTAGCCGCCCTCCTCCAGATCGGAGACGATCGACTGGACCGTCCTCTCGGTCAGCAGGCAGTTCTCGGCGACCTCCCGCAGCCGCGCGCCGGGGTCCCGGGCGATGGCCAGCAGGACCCGGGCGTGGCTGGTGAGGAACGTCCAGGGCGCGCTGGGAACCGGCGGATCTCCCATGCCTCCAGGATGTGCCAGCTTTGGGATATATGCACTATTTTTCGCGTATTTCTTGACGCATGTCGGCCCGGCGCGGACGATGCTGCTAAGGACAGCCCCCGAGAGCGCGGGGAGGACCGGATGACCCTGACCATGCAGTGCGGCCCCCTTGCCCCGGCCGTACCGGCCGACGGCCTGAGGATCACGGTCGAGCAGCGAGAACCCGGGACGGCACTCGTCACCGTCAGCGGCGAGGTCGACTTCCACAGCGCCGCCGCGCTCCTCGAGACCCTGCTGGCCGCGCTCCTCTCCTACCGGACGGCCGTCGCCGTCGACCTCGGTCAGGTCACCTTCTGCGATTGCGCCGGCCTGAACGCCCTGCTGGCCGCCCGCGCCGCCGCAGACCGGGCCCACCGCCGCATGCGCGTCACCACGACCAGCCGCCGCGTGGACCGGCTCCTCCACCTCACCGGCACCCGCCGCTACCTCACCTGAGCCCGGACCGCGCGCTGGGGGCGGCGCAGTTCGGCCCGGCCGAAGAGCAGGGCCCAGCCGTCCGGGAGCTGTTCGAGGATGCGGCTCGTCAGATGCGGGCCGGCCAGGCGGGCGACGACCGTCAGGACGGCTCCGGTCTCCCAGCGGGCGGTCGCGGGGGTGCCGCCGCTGCGGGCGGCGAGGTCCCGTACGAAGGCCCACCCGGTGAGGGGTACGGCGACGGGCAGTTCGGCGCTGAAGGCGAGGGCGGCCTCGACGGGGAGGCACTGCGCCAGGTCACGGCGCTCGTCGCCGGTGAGCTGACGGCCCAGGGCGGCCAGGACGCGCTGGACGGCTTCCTCGGCACGCTGCGTGGTGGGGTAGGCGCCGTCGTAGCGGACGGCTTCCAGCATCTGGTCGTAGGTCGTGCCGGGGGCCTGCGGGGGAAGTGTGGTCGGGGTGAGCACGGGCCACGCCTTTCTCGTGGGGCTGGCAGGGGGTGGGCGGCAGCCGGCCCGGCCCCCCGCGCGAACCGCGGCGGGACCGGACCGGTCCGGGGTCAGATGGACTGGGGGCGGCCGAAGAGGGCGTCGTAGCCGGTCGGGAGCTGGAGCAGCAGTCTGTCCGTCAGCTCTTCCCCGGCGGCGTCGGCGACGACGCTGAGGACGGCTGCGACGTCCCAGGTGGCGGTGGCCTGGGAGGCGCCCTCGATCCACGCCGCCGTCGCGCGGACGAAGCGCTCGGGGCTGAGGGGTTCGGCCGCCTGGAGCGGATTGAGCAGGATCAGGGCGTAGCTCTCGGGCAGGCGGGCGGCGAGTTCGGCCCGCTCGGCGCCCAGTACGTGGGCGCCGAGCAGGGCCAGGACGACGCGGGCGGCACGGTCCGCTTCCTCGCGGGTGTCGTACTCGCCGCGTTCCCGCACCTGGTCGAGGAACGCCTCCCAGCGCAGTGTCATCGCCTGGGACCTCCGTGGCAGGGGTGAAAGGAGGGGTGGGCGAAGGGCGGGTGCCGGGGGGAGGTTCGTTCCCGTCCTTCGCCGGTCCTGCGGGGCGGCCGGTGTCAGCCGCGGATCTCCTTGCGGCCGCCGCCCGCGTTGATGCTGACCTTGCGGGGCTTGGCGCGCTCGGCGATCGGGATGCGCAGGGTCAGGACACCTGCGTCGTAGTCGGCCGCGATGTGCTCGGTGTCGAGGGTGTCGGCCAGCACGATCTGCCGGGAGAACACGCCCAGGGGCCGCTCGGAGAGCTCCATCTGGACGTCGTTCTCCTTCAGGGTGGGCCGGCGCTCGGCCTTCACCGTGAGCATGTTCCGCTCGACGTCGATGTCGATCGCGTCCGCGTTGACGCCGGGGAGGTCGAAGGCGATGACGTACTCCTCGCCCTCGCGGTAGGCGTCCATCGGCATCACGGACGGCTTGGACCAGGTGCCGGCCGTCCCCATGAGCTGCTGGGTGAGCCGGTCGAGTTCACGGAACGGGTCAGTGCGCATCAGCATCGTCAAACACCTCCGGTCGCTTCAGGCAGTGGTTGCCATGCGCTTTTCGCGTATCCCGTTGTAGCATGTCGTCCATCGGATGACAACAGCAGACGTCATGCAGTCGACGACATCAGGGAGGGTCCGTGAACGCGGCCAGGAAACCCGCCTCCGAACAGCAGCCCGGCCCCGCCCCCGCGCAGCCCGGTCCGGCCACCTTCTTCGCCGCCGCGGGCGCGCTGGAGGCCATCCGGGCGGCGGTGGACGAGGCGCACAGCGCCGGGAGCGGCACTCCCCCGGGGCCCGCCGACGGACCGCACCACGCCCTCGCGGCCCTCCAGCTGCTCCGGGAGGTGCGTACGGAACTCGCGGGGTGGGAGAGCGGGCTGATCGAGACCGCCCGGGCGGCGGGTGCCAGCTGGGCCGACCTGGCCGGGCCGCTCGGCGTGGCCAGCCGGCAGGCGGCCGAGCGCCGGTACCTGCGCGTGCGCCCCGGCGCCGCCGAGACGACCGGCGAGCAGCGGGTCCAGGCCGTGCGCGACCGGCGTGCCGCGGAGCGCAGCGTCACCGCCTGGGCCAGGGAGAACGCCGGCGCGCTGCGCCAGCTGGCCGGGCAGATCATCGGGCTCACCGACCTGCCCGCGGCCTCGGACGGCAGGATCGGCGAGCTCAACGCGGCCCTGGGCAGCCAGGACGCGGCCCGCCTCGTCGAACCGCTGTCGGCCACCCACCGGGACCTGCACGCGGGCCACGGGGACCTCGCCGAGCGCGTCGACGCGATACGGGAGCACACCCGCCGCCTGCGCGACGACAGCGACAAACAGCGCGGCGCGTGACCGGCGCGGGGCCGTGCGCCCCGCGCGCTCCGGCCGCCGCCGGCCCCCCGGTCCACGCGCCTGGACCCCGCGGCCCCGCGACATGCGGTCAGGGCCCGGCTTTCACCCGGTCGGTCCAGGCGCGGGGGCCCCGGCTACCGCGAATGGCCCAGGATCGGGGCACCGGGCAGGCCGCGGCCCGGTGGGGACGCCTAACGTCACTGGCAAGCCCGTCCGTTCGCGAAGCTTGTGGAGACGCCATGTCCCGGAGACGCCGCTGGATGACCGGCGCCTGCATCAGTACGGCCCTCGTCGCCCTGCTCGCCTACGGGGGTGCCCCCGCCCCGCACGAGGGGTCCCCGGGCGGGTCCGGACCGCGCGGCGCCCTCGCCCCCGTCCCCGCGCCGCACGGGGCGTCGCGCGGCGGTTCCGGCTCGGGGATCGCGGTGGGCGCCTACCTCCACTACGCCTCGCCCGGCGTCGACATGATGCAGGGGCTCTCGCGCTGGCTCGGGGGGACCGACCTGCGCGCCGGGCACACCTACCTGCCCGGCGACACGTGGGCGAACATCGAGGGGGAGCCCGCTTCCCTCGACAGCTGGGCGCGGTGGCGCAAGCAGAGGTCCGACCGGCTGTTCGTCCTGAACGTGCCCATGCTGGCGGGCAACGAGGACGGCGCGCCCGACGCCCGGGTCGCCGAACTGCTCCGCGCCGGTGCGCACGGCGCGTACGACGGCCACTTCCGGCGGCTGGCCGAACGCCTGGTCTCGCTCGGGGTGCCGGACACGGTGATCGTGCTCGGCTGGGAGATGAACGGCTTCAACTACACCCACCGGTGCCGGCCCGACCCCGCGAGCTGGAAGCAGTACTGGCGGCGCATCGTGGGCGCCATGCGCTCGGTGGAGGGCCAGCGGTTCCGGTTCGACTTCGCCCCCAACCGGGGGCCCGACGCCATCGCCTGGACCACGTGCTACCCCGGCGACGACGTGGTCGACATCATCGGCATGGACTCCTACGACCAGCCTCCCGGGAACACCTTCGCCGAGTACGTCGACCAGCCGCACGGGCTGCGGGCCCAGGTCGACTTCGCCAGGGCCCACGGCAAGCGGATCTCGTACCCCGAGTGGGGGTTGTTCCGCAACGGCGACAACGCGGAGTACATGCGGGACATGCTGGAGTGGATCGCCGCGCACAAGCCGCTCTACCACAGCATCACCGACTACTGCCCGCACGGCGTGTGGCAGTGCGAGGAGAACCCGCAGGCCGCACAGGTGTTCCGGGAGCTCCTGTCGCAGCACCGGGGCGGCCGGCGGGCTTCCCTCCCGCGGCCCTGACCCCTACGGCCGCGGCTCCCGGCCGGCGGTCGTGCCCGGGGTGCGCCCGGCCAGCTTGGAGTGGCGGTAGGAGTAGCCGAAGTAGACGACCAGCCCGATGAGGAACCAGACCACGAAGCGGATCCAGGTCTCCACGCGCAGGTAGGTGATCAGCCAGATCGAGGCGATGACACCGACCGCGGGCGTGAAGGGCATCAGCGGCGTGCGGAAGGTGCGGGGCAGGTCCGGACGCCGGTAGCGGAGCACGATGACCGAGGTGCACACGACGGCGAAGGCGAGCAGGATCCCGATGTTGGTGAGCTCCGCCGCCTCGCCGATCGGCACGAAGCCCGCGATCGCCGCCGACGCCACGCCGACGATCCAGGTGACGCGGGTCGGGACGTGCCGGGTCGGGTGCGTCTTGGCGAACCAGTGGGGCAGCAGGCCGTCGCGGCTCATGGAGAACCACACGCGGGTCACGCCGAGCATGAACGTGAACATCACCGTGAGGATGCCGATGATCGCCCCGACCGCGATGATGTCGGCGACCACGGGCAGTCCGGCCGCCTTGAAGGCGCTGGAGAAACCGCTCTCCGGGTCGATGTCCGTGTACTTCTGCATGCCCGTCAGGACCAGGCAGGCGAGGACGTACAGCACCATGGCGATGGCGAGGGAGTAGAGGATCGCCTTGGGCATGTGGCGCTGCGCGTCCTTGGACTCCTCCGCCGCCGTGCTCATCGCGTCGTAGCCGAAGACCGCGAAGAAGACCGTGGCCGCGCCGGTGAAGGCGCCGCCCACCCCGAAGGGGAAGAAGGGCGTGTAGTTGCCGGTGTTGATGTGGAAGAAGCCGACGACGACGACCAGCAGCACGACGAGCACCTTGAGGACGACCACGACCGTCTCGAAGCGTGCCGCGTTCCTGATGCCCAGGGTGAGCAGGTAGGCCGTGAACAGGCACAGGACGGCCGCGATGAGGTCGAAGCGGTGTCCCTCGCCGGTGCCGGGGGCCCCGAGCATCCAGGTGGGCAGGGAGGCGCCCGTCTCCTCCAGGAGGAAGTTGAAGTACCCGGAGATGCCGATGGCGACCACCGCGACGATGGCGGTGTACTCCAGCAGCAGGTCCCACCCGATGAACCAGCCCGCCAGCTCGCCGAGGACGGCGTACCCGTAGGTGTAGGCGGATCCGGCCTTGGGGATCAGGCCGGCGAACTCCGCGTACGAGAACGCGGCCGCGGCGCTGGCCACACCGGCGATGAGGAAGGACAGCAGCACCGCCGGTCCCGCGACGCCGTTGGCGACCGTGCCGGCGAGCGTGAAGATGCCCGCGCCGATGATGCCGCCGACACCGATGGCGGTGAGCTGCCACAGGCCGAGGGTGCGGGCGAGCTGTTCGCTGGGTGCGCCTTCGGGGTCTTCGATGTGCTCGATCGGCTTGCGGCGGAGTACGCCTTGCCCTGACCACGAGGTGGCCATGCTCCGTTCCTTTCCGCCGGGGGTGGGGAGCGCACATCATCTCGGACGCGGCAGCCATACGGAATGAGGCGCTCCGGTAGCGTCGGCACAAGGCGGTCGGCAGTGGACAGTCGGCACTGGGGAGTCGGCAGAAGGCCTTCCTCCGCATTCGCCGGACTCCACCCCCTGCGCGCTCTACCGTACGGACGTGACCGCGCTCCCGCCGCGGGCTCACACGAGGAGGATCCTGTGTCATCGACCTGCGACCCCCGGCACGCTCCGGCCGGCGATGTGGGCGCCGCGCTCATGGTGATCGACTCCCGGCTCAAGGCCGTCCACGACGGCAGGACCGGGGTCGACCCCGAGCAGCAGCAGCTGATCGAGCAGTTCACGGCGTCCATGGACGCCGAGGAGGCCCGTGACCTGCTGGACGGTGCGTGCACCCTCATCTTCATGTTCATGACCTGGCTGCGGAAGGCCTACGAGCGCCACGACAAGGACGTCATGGAGTACGTGGTGCCCAGCCTGGTGGCCACGATGCGCAGGCTGCGCAGGAGCGTCCGCCCCGAGACCATCCCGACCATGGTGGGGATGGTGGTCGCGGCGGGCATCGGCCTGAGCCCGAGTCTGTGGCGCACGCAGCACGGCGAGTGGACCGACGAGGAGATGAACGCCCTCGAGGCCACCACCCTCCTGCTCGCGGAGCACATCAACCAGCTGACCGACGACCGCGACTTCGCCACCCGCATGGTCACGACGGCCCTGGCCGGCGCGGAAGAGGACGGGGCGACGGCATGAGCCGCCAGGTCCAGATCACCTTCGACGCCCGCGACCCCCGGGCGCTGTCGTCCTTCTGGCGCGACGCGCTGGGCTACGTGCACCCCGCCCCGCCCGGGGTCGAGCTGCCCGAGGGCGCCGACCCGCTCGCGGCGTGGGACGCGTTCCTGGAGCGGGCCGGCGTACCGGAGGAGCAGCACAACGCGGCCTCGGCCATCGAGGACCCGGACGGACACGGCCCGCGGGTGTTCTTCCAGCAGGTCCCCGAGGGGAAGACCGTCAAGAACCGCGTCCACCTCGACGTCCGCGCGGCCCCCGGACTCCGGGGCGAGGAGCGGATGGCCGCACTCGAAGCCGAGTGCGGCCGGCTCGTCGCCCTGGGAGCGGCGCGGGTGCGCCGCCATGAGCCCGCTCCCCCGATGAGCGAGGGCTTCATCGTCATGACCGACCCGGAGGGCAACGAGTTCTGCCTGGACTGACACGGCGCGCCCCGGCCGGCCGTGCGCCGGGGGCGGGTGGCTCGCCGGGCTGGGGGCCCGTTCGGTTCCTATGCTCGAAGGAGGAGGCCATCGGCACCGTACGGACGAGGGAGGCGGGTGGCATGACCGGAACGGCGGACGCGCGTGAGGCCGACCGTGCGCTCAAGGCGAAGCACCGGACGATGTGGGCGCTCGGCGACTACCCGGCGGTCGCCACCCGGGTCGTGTCGGCCCTCGGGCCCGTGCTGGTGGAGGCCTGCGCGGTGAAGGCCGGGGACCGGGTGCTGGACGTCGCCGCCGGATCGGGGAACGCCGCCGTTCCCGCCGCGCTGGCCGGCGCCGACGTGGTGGCCTCGGACCTGACGCCCGAGCTGCTGGCCGTCGGGCGCAAGGAGGCCGCGGCACGCGGTGCCGAGCTGCGCTGGCAGGAGGCGGACGCCGAGGCGCTGCCCTTCGAGGACGCGGAGTTCGACACGGTGATGTCCTGCGTCGGGGTCATGTTCGCCCCGCACCACCAGGCCGCCGCCGACGAACTGGTGCGCGTCTGCCGGCCCGGCGGCACGATCGGGCTGATCAGCTGGACCCCGGAGGGGTTCATCGGGCAGATGTTCGCCACCATGAAGCCGTACGCGCCGCCGCCCCCGCCGGGGGCGCAGCCGCCGCCGCTGTGGGGGCGGGAGGAGCACGTGCGGACGCTGCTCGGCGACCGCGTCACCGGCGTCGAGGCCCGGCGGCAGGTGATCCGCGTGGACGCGTTCCGGGAGCCGGAGGAATTCCGCGCGTTCTTCAAGTCCGCATACGGGCCGACGATCGCGGCCTACCGGAACCTCGCCGACGAGCCGGAGCGGGCCGCCGCGCTGGACGGGGCCCTCGACGGCCTGGCGGCCGGCGCCCTGCGGGACGGCGTCATGGAGTGGGAGTACCTGCTGTTCACCGCACGACGCGGCGCGGCGGGGGCGGGGTAGGCAACGGGCCGGGCCGGCTCCGTACGGCAGGGAGGCGAGGGCCCCTCAGGGCGGCCGACGCCGTACGCCGCGTGCTCCTCCTGCCGGCGCCGCCTCCACTGCTCCCGGCAGGGGCCGGGGCCCGCCCGCTCCGGCGGAACCCGGCCCCGGCATGCTGACGGCGCGGGGACGCCGCCCGGCGGCACGGGGCTGACCGCCCGCCCGCTCGCGTATCGGCCGTGCGGCGGCGCTTTCCGGTCGTTCCCCGCCCTCCGGCACCCGCTCACGGGAACGGGCCCGCATCCGGGGCAACCGCGACAGCGGCGGCAGCACGCCGCGCGGCGCGGACCGCGCCGGGACCCGGAACACCCGACGAGAAACCGGAGGAAACGATCATGCTGATCACGGTCACCCGCACCGGAGGCTTCACCGGGGCCGAGAAGCTCCGCGAACTCGACACCGCGGGCCGGCGCGACGCGGCGCGGATCGAGGAACTCGCACACCGCGCCGTCTCCTCCGTGCCCGACGGCTACCACTACCGGATCACCGTGGACGGCGAGGTCCTCGACGTGCAGGATCCGTGCCTGTCCGACGACCAGCGGGCGCTGATCCGCACGGTTCTCGGGGAAGGCGCCTGACCGCCTCCCAGGCCGTCTCTTTCGGATCTTGCCGGTTAAGCCCGCGTCGTCCGGTGCCGTGCATCGCAAGGCGGAGAGGCTCCCGATTACTGGACGTCCTCGGGTGCCTCGACAACGCGGCGAGGTGCGGTGCCGGGCGACGCGGGTCAGGAAAGATCCGGAAGAGACGGCCTAGCCCCCGCATCCGCCACAGGAGCCGTACTGGCGCTGCTGTCGCTCCCACCAGGACTCGCACCGGCACGCCCCGAACGGCGAGCTGCACGTGGGGCACGGGGGCTCCTGCGGGCCGGGGTCCGCTTCGGCGGGCGCATCGGGCACGCTCGCACCGCGGAACCGGGTGCAGTCGCACGGCGGACCGGCCGTGGTGCCGAGGCACTTGAGCAGGAAGACGGCGTGGACACCCTTGCCGTGTCCGCACCCGATGCAGCGGCGTGACGCCATGCGCACCACCTGAGGTCGACGGGAAGACGCGTACGTGCCTCCCAGAGTGGCCGACCGGGGCGCTCATGGCCATGGGTCGCGGCGATGTGACGCGCCGTCGGTCAGTGCAGGGCCCAGGTGAACTTGCCCCCTCCGACCCACCGGACCTCGTCCAGGTCGTCGAGGTCGTGGATCGTGATCCCCGCCTCCGCGGCGACCAGGAGCACGTCCGTCATCGACGTCGCCCTGCCGACGATCTCGCCGTCGAGTTCGACGATGCGAAAGGGCGGGGTGCCGGGTTGGATGCCCAGGACGGTGATGCGCGCCGGGGAGAGGTGGGGTGTCAGACCTTCCGTCATGGGGAGACGGTTGCACGCCGTCACCGGTGAGGGGCTCGGCGACACGGCCGGCGGGGCCGATCGTGGGCCCACCCGGTGAAGCCGGCGCCGGCTTCGCCGGCGGGACGGGGCAGCCGCGGAGCACCCGGACTCCCCCGCCCGTTCCATCGCCCTCAGACCCGGCGCCAGGCGGCCATCGCCCAGGAGAACGCCCCGAACAGCACCAGGCCCGCCGCCACCGCCACCAGCAGCCACGGTCCCGCGGGGGTGTCGGCGAAGCTGCGCAGGGTGTCGTCGACGCCCTTGGCCTTCCCGGGGTCGAACTCCAGCGCCGCGTAGACCGCGCACCCGCCCGCCGTCGCGAACAGCGCGCCCCGGGCGAGCCCGCCGCCCACGCCGAGCACGTCGACGACGTCGCCGACCCACCGCGGCCACGTGGGCAGCGCCAGGTGCTTGCGGAACGTGCGCCGTACGGCCGACACCGCGATCACCACGCCGCCCACGGCTATCCCCAGCCCGGCCAGCGCGACCAGCCAGCGGCCGGCGGGCAGTTCGAGGACGCTCGCGGTGGCGTCGCGCGACTGCTCGTCGCTGGACTTGCCGCCGCCCTGCCCGGCGGCGAACGCCAGGGCGGACCCGGCGGCCACCGCGTAGAACACCGCCCGGCACGCGGCCGCGAACCGCTTGCGGGCCTTGCGGCCGCGGGGGCCGGGTCCGCCGAAGACGGCCTCCGACAGCTGCCAGAGGGCCATCCCGACGAGGCCGATCCCGACGGCCCAGATCAGCACCTTGCCCAGGGGGCCGCCCGCCAGTCCGGCGAGCGCGCCCTGCCGGTCCGCCTCCTGCCCCGGGTTCTCACCGAAGGCGATGCGCAGGGCGATGACGCCGACCAGTACGTACAGCACCCCGCGCGTGGCCAGTCCCGCCCGGGCCGCGGCCTCGACCCCGGCGCGGGGGGCGACCTCCCGCACGCGGTTCTCACCAGAAGTCGACTGCATGGCCACCTCTCCGTCCCCGGAGCGCCCGCGCGCTCCCCGGGAGCGTCTGCCCCGTCCGGCGGCGTTGTCCCAGGCCTACCGCACCGGTCACGCGGCGCGAGGGGTGCTCACGCGGGGTGATCCGGGGTGGCGACCCTGGCCAGGGCCAGGACCCCGGCGCAGATCAGGACCAGGCCGAGGAGCTGCGGCACGAGCCACCAGTGGGCCCGCACGTGTTCCTCGTACAACAGCACCCCCAGGGCGATGCTGACGCCGGCGTCGCCGAGGGTCAGTGCGGGCTGCGAGGCCACCAGCGGGCCGCCCTGCACGGCGTGTTCGAGGAGCAGCAGGGCGCAGACGCCGCTCGCGCCGAAGGCGTACGTCTCCCAGGTCGTCAGGAACGCGCCGATGCCGCCGTCGTCGAGTACGTGTACGGCCGACTTCATCAGGGCCGCCGTGAGCGCGTAGCAGACGGCGGTGGCCGCGCCGAGGCAGCCGGCCCGCATCCGGCCGGCCGGATGCCGCAGTCCGGCCACGGCCAGCGCCGCCACGGCCGCCGCGCACGCCGCCAGCGCGAGGACCCACCGGTCGAGCGGGACGTGGGTACGGTTCCCGGCCGGTGCGGCCGCGACCAGGACGATGCCGAGCCCGGCCACCACCGCCGCCACGGCGAGCCACAGCGCCCCCGGCAGCCGGCTCCGGGCCGCCAGGGAGGCGATCAGCAGGGCGAGCGGCAGCTCCAGCACGAAGAGGGGCTGTACGAGGGCCAGCGCGCCGGTGGCCAGCGCCAGGGCCTGGCCCACGCCGGCCGCGATCACCGCCAGGATCCCGGCGATCCACAGGGGCCGCCGCAGCAGGTCGAGGACGAGGCCGAACCGGAAGCCGTCGCTCTGCGGGACGGTGAGCGACGCCCGCCGCTGGAGGACGGTCGCGAGGGCGTTGCTGAACGCCGCGAACAGCGCGAAGAGGACCGGCAGGAGGAAGCCCATGCCCCGATCATCACCGCATCGGGAGCCGCTCGCGGCCGTGACACCGTCCGCTGCCCGCGCGAATGAGTGAGTTGGTTGGCTGGCTCCCTGGAGACAGAGGGCCGGCCCCCGGCGTGCCCGGCCGGGGGCGGGCTCACGGGCCGGGCTTCGTCCAGCGCCCACCCGGGTCACCGGCCGCGGGCTCCGTTCCCGGCGTCGGCGCGAGGACCAGGCGCGGCAGCGCCTCCGGGTGCTTCTCCGAGAGCCACGCGATGAGCTGCTCCCGTACCGCGCAGCGCACCGTCCACAGGTCGTCGGCGTCCTTGGCCGTGACGATCGCGCGCACGACCATGGTGGAGGGGGTCGTCTCCGTGACGGCGACGTCCCAGCCGCGGCCGTCCCATTCCCGGCAGTGGTTCAGGATCTCGTGCACCTTCTCGCGGATGAGGTCCACGGGGGCGGCGTGGTCGCAGTGCAGGAAGACGGTGCCCGTCATCTGCACCCCGCCCCGGGACCAGTTCTCGAAGGGCCGGGTGGTGAAGTAGGAGACGGGCATGGTGATCCGGCGCTCGTCCCAGGTCCGCACGGCGAGGAAGGTCAGCGTGATGTCCTCCACCACGCCCCATTCGCCCGCGACCACGACCGTGTCCCCGATGCGCACCATGTCGCCGAAGGCGATCTGGAAGCCGGCGAAGAGGTTCCCCAGCGTCGACTGGGCGGCGACGCCCGCCACGATGCCGATGATCCCGGCGGACGCCAGCACCGAGGTGCCGAGCGCACGGAAGCTCGGGAAGGTCAGGAGCATCGCCGCGACCGCGACCACGGCGACGACGGCCGTCACGACCCTCATGATCAGCGTCACCTGGGTACGGACCCGGCGGACCCGGGCCGGGTCACGGGTCCCGGTGGCGTAGCGGGCGTACCCGGACTCGACGACGGCGGAGGCCACGCCCACGATGAGCCAGGCACCGGCACCGATCAGGGCGAGCGAGAGGGCCCGGCCGACGGCGGCCTGGTGCTCCTGGAGCGGCCGCCACGCGGTCTGGTGGTACGCGGCCCTGAGCAGCGCGGCGAGGAGCACGATCTGCAGTGCCGGACGGCAGCGGCGCAGCGAGTGCCACAGGGGCGTTCCGGGGTCGCGGGCGTCAGCCCGGCGCAGCAGCAGGTCGACGATCCAGCCCGCGGCGGCGGTCAGCAGGATCGAGCCCCCCAGGACGGTCAGCAGGCGAAGTGCGGCGTTCATATCTCCTCAGCGGGTGTAGACGTCGAGGACATGGCCTCCCCGCACCTGCCCCGACGAGGAGGGCCGACACCGCTCTACTTGCCCCGGCCGCCCGCGAGGTCCCGTGCCCGGTCGACGAGCCCGGTGCCGACGGCCGGCAGCCGGTGATGCGGCTGCGGGGCGGACATGCCGGGGTGGGGGCGGGTCGGCACGAACTTCTTCGCGCGCCGCACCTCGGCCCCCAGCGCCTCCAGCGTCTCCCGGGGGCAGGCCTCGCGGAGCCGGGGGAAGAGGTTCTCCTCCTCGTCGTGGACGTGGGCGGTGACCTCGGCCTTCAGCGCGGCGATCAGCCGGTCGAAATCCGGTCCGCCGGCGTCCAGTCCTTCGAGGTCCTTCAGCAGCTTCTCGACGCGGGCGTGGTCGGCCAGTTCCCCGTCGGCGACGAGGGCGCCCTCGCCCTGCGGGAAGTGTGCGCGGATCGCCGGGCAGAGGTGCTCCTCCTCGGCCACGGCGTGCCGGACGAGTTCGATGGTCAGCTGTTCCGCCGCCTTGCGGCGTTCGCCGACGGGGACGGTCTGCTCGATCCGGGCGAAGAGGCCGGCCAGTTCCCGGTGGTCGGTGGTGAGTTCGGCGATGAGGTCCGCTTCGCGTGCCATGGCGGGGTCCCTTCCGGTCGGCGCCGGCCGGCGGCTGCGAGCCGGTCGCAGCGCGTGTACCCGTGGGGACGCAGAGCTAACGGGAGGAGCGGAGGGTCCGGCCGGCGCCACGCGCGCGGGGGCCGTCGGTCCGGCGCATGGGGCTCCCGGGGACGGGTACCCGGGGCGGTGACGTCCTGTCGGCGGCCCGCACCAGGGGGTGCGGGAGCCGCGGGGACCACGGAAGGGGTGCACATGTCGCACGTCGAGGAGTACGTCGAGGTCTGCGTTCCGGTGCGCACGGCCTACAACCAGTGGACGCAGTTCGAGGACTTCCCCGCGTTCATGGAAGGGGTCGAACGCGTCGAGCAGCGCACGGACACGCTCACCCACTGGGTGACGAACGTGAACGGTGTCCAGCGCGAGTTCGACGCGCAGATCACCGAGCAGCTCCCGGACCGGCGCGTCGCGTGGATGACGGTCGAGGGGGAAACCCGGCAGGCCGGGCTGGTCACCTTCCAGCCGATCGACGCGAGCACCACCAAGGTCGTCCTGCACATGAACTGGGTGCCCGAGGGGCTGGCGGAGACGGCCGCCGACAAGCTCGGCTTCGTCAAGCGGCAGGTCGCCGGGGACCTGAAGCGGTTCAAGCTGTTCATCGAGTCACGCGGCAGCGAGACGGGCGCCTGGCGGGGTGAGGTCTGACCGCCCGCCGGGGACACCGCCGTTGACCGGTCCGGCCTCGAACACCGCACGGTGCGGGGCCTGTTCGAGAGGGTCGTCCCCCACTGCGGCGTGCAAGCGGGCGAGTCGACCAGGACGCCGGGCGGCCTGGCGCGCCACCTGTGCGCAGCCGGCCCGGCGAGCAAAAGGCCCCGGTCTCCGTGAGGAGGCCAGGGCCTTGATCGAGCGCTGGGCAGGCCTTGCACCTGCATCCCCCCACGGGAAGTGGGGTGTCTTTCCTTGGACCACCAACGCCGGTCCCACCACCGTGTTCCACGGCGGCGAGCTCGAGAACAAGCATACGACACGCCGACGGGCCGCACGAACGGCCCAGGCCGCCGTAACACGCCGTTGGTCAGGTGAATGCCGGGCATGAGGCCCTCGGAGGCGGTGTGATCCTGCTTCGACGTTCCGTCATCGACTTGGGAGTGACATGCGTATTCGAACTGCGATCGCCGCCACCGTTCTGGCCGCGGCCGGCATCCTCGGCGCCACCGGTTCCGCCGTCGCCGACGTGACCGCCGAGGGGCTCGCCTACGGCTCCCCTGGCGTACTGTCCGGCAACGTCATCCAGGTGCCCCTCCACGCGCCGATCAGCGCGTGCGGCAACTCCATCGGCCTGATCGGCCTGGTCGGCGGGACCGCCGGCAACACCTGCGTCAACACCTGACCGCGCCGCGGCAGCGGCCGCTCCCGACGGTGCCGCCCGGGTCCCCCGGGCGGCACCGTCCGCGCACCGGGGGTGCGACCCGCGCGAGAGCCCACCGCGCACGGCGGGTTACGGTGTCCCTCCAGGTCAAGGGGGAACAGCGATGTCGCACCACGCAGGGTGGGAACAGCAGCCGCAGCCGTCCGTACCGCAGTGGGGAGGCGGCTGGTATCCGCCCCCTCCCCCGCAGCCGGGGGTCATACCCCTGCGGCCGCTGGGCGTGGGAGAGATGATCGGCGGCGGCTTCTCCGCCTTCCGCCGGTACTGGAAGCCGCTCGTCGGCATCATGCTCTCGGTGCAGGGCGCCGGCCTGCTGATCGTGGCCGCCGCGATCGGCATCGCCGTCATGGCCGTGCGCAGCCGCTTCTCCGCCGTCTTCGACCTCCCGCCCGGGGAACGCCCCACCGGCGAGGACGTGACGACCGTGGTCCTGGCCTTCGTACCGGCCGGCGTGCTCCTGCTGGTCACGTTGCTGCTGGGCGCGGCGTTGATCAGCGCCCTGTGCCCCGCCGTCGCCCAGGAGGCCGTGCTCGGCCGGCCCGCCACGTTCGGAGCCATGTGGCGCCGCTGCTGGTCCCGGCTGCCTTCGGTGCTCGGCGTCCTGGCGCTGATCGGACTGATCGCGGGCGGGCCGGTGCTCCTCCTCTACGCGATCGGCCTTCCGCTGGTCGTCCTGTCCGCGGACTCCTCCGAGCCGCCGGCCGGCCTGTTCCTGCTGCTCGCGGGCGTCATGGCCTGGATGCCGGTCTCGACCTGGCTCATGACGCGGTTCAGCTTCGCGCCCGCCGTGGCCGTGTTCGAGGGACTGGGGCCCGTCGCGGCGCTGCGGCGCTCCGCGCGCCTGGTCCGCGACGCCTGGTGGCGCGTCTTCGGCATCACCCTGCTGGCGTACCTCGTGGGGATGGCCGTCGGTTACGCCATCCAGCTGCCGTTCGGCTTCGTCGGGATGCTCGGGCTCTTCCCCGCGATGTTCGAAGCCGGCTCGGGCGACGGCGACCTCGGCATGGTGGTCTCCGGGATCGTCGTCTACGCCGTCTCCCTGCTCATCGGCTCCATGGTCAGCGCGCTGTTCCAGCTCGGCTACCCGCAACTGGTCGTCGCCCTGCTCTACGTCGACCAGCGGATGCGCCGGGAGGACCTCGCGGCAGCCCTGATCGCCTCCACCGTCCCCGCCCAGGCGGCGCCGGGCCGTACCGCGGGCCCCTGACCGGGTTTCCCGCCCCGCACGGCCGCGCCCCTCGGCGCCCGGGCACGCGGCGGCCGCGGCGCCTCACCGAAGGGCGCCGCGGCCGGATCCTCGCTCTGCGCCGGACGGGTCAGCGCGTGGCGCCGAAGTCCTGCGTCCAGTACTGGCCCGGCTGGGCGAGGCCGATGCCGATTTCCTTGTAGGAGCAGTCGAGGATGTTCCGCTTGTGGCCCGGGCTGTTCATCCAGCCCTCCATGACCTGCTCGGGGCTGCTGTAGCCGTAGGCGACGTTCTCGCCGTACGTCCGCCACTGGTAGCCCGCGCGGGTGATGCGCCCGCCCGGGTCGGAACCGTCGGAGCCGGTGTGGGACATGTTGCCGTGGGCTGCCATGTCCGCGCTGTGGTCCTGCGCGGCCTTGGTGAGCTTCTCGTTGACGGTGAGCACCGGGCACCCGACGGCGGCGCGCTCCTCGTTGACGAGCTCGAGGACCTTCGCCTGTGCCTCGGGAAGCGCTCCGGCGGCCTGCGGGGCCGCGGCGGTCCCGGCGGAGGCCTCGGCCGGCTGCGGCTGCGGAGCTGCGGGCGGCGCGGCCTCGACGACCGGCTCGGCGGGCTCTTGGGCGACGGGCTCGGCGGGCTCTTCGGCAACGGGCTCGGCGGGCTCTTCGGCAACGGGCTCGGCGGGGGCCTCGGCCCGCACCGGAGCCTGGACCGGAGCCTCCTGCGGCAGCGGGGCCGCCGGGGCGCCGAGGGGCGCGGCCCGGTGGTGGGCGACGTGCCGTACGGGGCCGTCGGCGCGGGTCTCGTGGGGGTCCAGGCACGCCATGGCGGCGGTCGGCACGCCCACGATGGCCAGCGCCCCGACGGCGACGGCTATTTTCCTGTAGTGCGTCTTCTTGCGGTGCTTCTTCATGCGGGACCTCACTCGGTGATCGCGAAGCTCCCGGCGCCGGACCACGAGGGCGCCGGAGGAGTCGCCATTCTCAGGAGCCCCGCAGCGGCATGGCAAGCCGGAACCGTCCGGCGCCGGGGGCCCCGCGGCCCCCGGCTTGAAAGGGCCGGAAGAACGTGCATGCCCCCGTCGGGGCCCCCTGCGCACCCAGCTGACGTGCCGCTAGAACGGCCCCTCGTCAGTCCCGTTGGGCGAGCAGTAATGAAAGTCGACAATTCCGTTTCTGGCGGAGTGCGGCATGTCAACGCCAAACAGGGACAAATGGCGAAATGTGGAGGCGTCGGCGATCTCCGCGAGGCCCGCCGGGCCGACGGGGACGGTGTGTCGCATGTCACGGAATGCGGAAAGCCCCGTATGCCCGGACACCGGGCATACGGGGCTCCTCGATGTGGCGTCAGCTCCGCGAGGCGCTGGCGACCACGCATTCCTTGTACTCGCTGCCGTCGCCCTTGCCCGTGTACGGGGCCGTGGCCTCGGTCT
This sequence comes from Streptomyces sp. NPDC048352, assembly GCF_040651895.1. Lineage (NCBI taxonomy): Bacteria > Bacillati > Actinomycetota > Actinomycetes > Kitasatosporales > Streptomycetaceae > Streptomyces > Streptomyces sp. NPDC048352. The sequence continues at coordinate 30,811 of NZ_JBEZKZ010000037.1, read as the reverse complement.
GCTGCGAGGCACCCGCCTTGACCTTCAGGCCGGTCACCCGCGCCTGGGCGGGGATCGCGGTGGAGGCGGCGTCCCCGCGGAACTTCATCGTGATGTTGTAGGTGTAGTCCAGCGCACCGCTGTTGGTGACGGTGAGCCTGGCGACCAGGTTCTTGCCCGTGCTGTCCATCTTGCAGCCGTCGATCCTGATGTCGCGCTCGGCCCTGTTGCTGCTGGAACCACCCGGCACGGTGCCGCCGGTGGACGTGGAACCGGTACCGCCGCTGGTGCTGCTGCTGTCCTGGCTGCCGCCGGTGGTGCCCCCCGTGGTGCTGCTGCCGCCGGTGGAGCTGCTGGAGCCGGAGTGGGAGCTGGAGCTGTGGCTGCTGCCGCCACAGCTGGCACCGTGCGAGCCACGGGCTCCGGTGAGTGCGACGACGGCGATGCCGAAAACAGCGACCGCGCGGACATGGCGAAGCTTCACGTTCAAAAACCCCGTTGACGTATCAGTGAGCAAGAGGCCCGTCTTGACGGGCGCACGTCACCCTACAGCCGACGGGAGGGTGCTCCCGACACTCCGTCCGCGCGGTGCGGGGCCGGGGCGTTCAGGTGTGGAGGAGGCTGTTGGGGCCGTCCTGGTCCCCCGCGCTCTCGTCGTTGAACCAGTAGTCGCCCGCCGCCAGGTACCGGAAGGAGTGGGCGCCCTTGCTCGGCAGTTCGACCGTCACCGCGCGCTTCCCGTCCTTGCGGGGGCGCAGGGTGTGGACGCCGGGCTGCCAGTCGTTGAAGTCCCCGACCACACTGACCGGGCCGGGCGGCCGGTCCCCGGGGAGGACGAAGGTGACCTCGGTACGGTCCTTGTGCAGCTTGCGCTCCAGCATGGGATCGGCTCCTCGGGGCTCGGGGTGGTCGGGGCTCGCACCATCCTGGGCACCCGGCCCGCGCTTCCGCGGCGACGCGTCCGCACGGCGTCCGGACATCACCCTCACGCCACGATCCGCGGCCGGCGGGGAGCGGACGGGGCCGATCCGTGGCACGGTGAACGGGGAGAGCCATCCGTACACCCCAGGCATCGAGGAGTCACCCGTCATGGGCGGTATGAAGGACAAGCGCCAGGAACCCGGCAAGGGCCGCGAGGAACAGAAGCGTCCGCAGCCGTCCGGCCAGGATCCCGTCCACCCCGAGCCCCTCACCCCGTCCCGCGGGCAGGACATCGTGGAGAAGGGGCGGCGCCGCGCGGCGGAACGCCGGGGCGAGGAACACGACCTGAGCGACGACGACTTCTGAGCGGGGCTCCGCCCCGCGCACGCAGAGCCCGGCCGGGCCCGTAGTCACCCGGCCGGGCTCTGTCCCGTCCCGCCGCCGACGCGGTCGCTCGAGGTGTGCGCGAGGACCGGCACGCGACGGCGCTCGTCGTCGCTGGGCGGTGCCCCGTCCGTCACCGCGGTGGGGCTGCCGCCCGCGCCGTCGTGCGGACCGGCGCGGACGATCGTGACGGGCGGACCGCGCGTCGTCCGGAGCGGATCACGGGAAGTACCGTCCCCGCGCGCGGCGTTGCCGCGACGAGCGGACCCGTCCGCGGTCTCCGGCCGGGTGCGGCCCGGGTTCAGCGCCGCAGCCGCTTCTCGGGGGGATCGTCCCGGGGCCACAGGCCGATCATGTCCAGCAGGGATTCGAGGTCTTCGGCGCTGGTGGCGCGGGAGGCGACCGCGCGGCGGGCCGCGGCCCGGTCCACGCTGCCCGCCCGGGCCAGGAGCGCCGGCTCGTCACATCCGAAGGGATCCTTCATACGACCGATGCCACCACGCCCCGGGCCGATCCGCAGCCGCCACTGCTCCCATCGGCCCCCGTGGAGTGGGCGCCCCTTAGGGTGAAGCGGAGATCCACCAGCCGGGGTCCGGGCCTGCGGACCGCCTTCCTCCAGGAGTTGTCCATGGCGCGCTCGCTCGACGGCCTCGTCTTCTTCCCGGTCGCCGACCAGTCCCCCGGCCAGGTGGGCCGGCGGACCCGGTTCGCCTACCACGAGCAGGACGGCCGGGTCTGGGCCGAGTACCGTGGCGGGGACGTGGTCAGGGGACACCTGGTCGGCACCCGGGCGGACGACACCGTCGACTTCCGCTACGTCCAGCTCCGCCACGACGGCACGACCGCCTCCGGCCACTGCGTCTCGCGCGTGACGGAGCTCGCCGACGGGCGGCTGCGTCTGGAGGAGGCCTGGACGTGGGAGTCCCAGGAGGGCAGCGGTACCAGCGCGGTCGAAGAGCAGCCCGGAACGAGGGAGAGCGCTTCATGAGGATCCACCTGACCAGTGTCTTCGTCGACGACCAGGACAAGGCACTGGCCTTCTACACGGACGTCCTGGGGTTCCTGAAGAAGACGGAGGTGCCGCTGGGCGCGGACCGGTGGCTGACCGTGGTCTCGCCGGAGGATCCCGACGGGACGGAACTGCTGCTGGAGCCCGACGGCCACCCCGCGGTGGGGCCGTACAAGGAGGCGCTGGTCAGGGACGGAATCCCGGCGGCCTCCTTCGCCGTGGGCGACGTACGGGCGGAGTTCGACCGGCTGCGGGTGCTCGGGGTGCGGTTCACCCAGCCGCCGGTGGAGTCGGGCCCGGTCACCACCGCGGTCCTGGACGACACCTGCGGCAACCTCATCCAGCTCGTGCACACCGACTGACGGCCCGGGAAGGCACCGGGCCGATGGCCTAGGACTTGTCCGGCCGATCATGTGTCTACGCCGTGCGCAGTTCGTTGATGTGGACATGGGGCGGGGTGATCTGAGTGATGTCGAGTGGGAAGGGCTGCGGCCGTTCCTGCCAGTCAGTAACAGGCGTTGCGGCCGGTGGCGGGACCACCGGCAGGTGATCAACGGGATTCTGCACCGGGTGCGGACCGGCATGCAGTGGCGTGACCTGCCGGAACGCTTCGGGCCGTGGAAGACTGTCTACGAACGCCATCGGCTGTGGTCGGCAGACGGGACTTGGGAGCGTCTGCTCCAGCAGGTCCAGGCCGCGGTTGATGCGGCGGGTGAGATCGACTGGGACATCTCGGTCGACTCCACCATCGTGCGAACGCACCAGCACGCGGCGGGCGCCCGCACTGACCCGCCGCCAGCCACCGCGCCAAAGGGGGCCGAAGGGCCAGAACACCAGGCCGAAACGCCGTGGCAGAGCCTCGTCGCCTGCCTGGTGGAGGTGGTGCGGGAGGTGAGGGCTTGGGCCGCTCGCGCGGCGGGTTCACCACCAAGCTCCACCTGAGCGCGGACGGCTGCTGCCGCCCGCTATCCCTGATCGTCACACCAGGTCAGCGGGCTGACTGTACCCAGTTCAAACCAGTGCTGGAGAAGATCCGAGTTCCGAAGTCCGGGCCGGGCAGGCCCCGCAACAAGCCCGACAGCGTCGCGGCCGACAAGGCCTACAGCAACGGGCCCTGCCGCGAATATCTGCGGCGCCGGGGCATTCGGCACACGATCCCGGAGAAGACCGACAGCCAGGCCGCCCGCCAGCGCAGAGGCTCACGAGGTGGCCGGCCACCGGGCTTCGACGATGGGCGGTACAAGAAGCGCAACACCATCGAACGGGCCATCAACCGGCTGAAGCAGTTCAGGGCCGTCGCCACGAGGTACGACAAGCGCGGCTACGTGTTCCTTGGCACAGCCACGGCAGCAGCCTTGGTCATCTGGCTCCGTATTTGATGGACGGGGCAAGTCCACGTGGTGGTCTTCTGCCTTACGGCGGACACAACGCATAAGCAGCGAGCGTTGCGGCCCGGATCACCGGCGGGGGTAGACGAGGATGCTCTCCCCGCCGGCGGTCGACGTGCCGAAGACGGCGACGTCGGCTCCGATCGCGGTGGGCAGGAGAGTTCCCCATGGCAGCGGGGACGCATGGCCCGAGGAGAGGTCGACGCTGGCGGGTGACTGGGAGGTTTTGCCGTAGGCGGTACCGGCCTTGTCCACCGTCGCGACGGTGATTGCGTTGCGGGTGCTTGTCTGCTCGAAGCACTGACCTTGCCCCGACTGAAGGTCGATCACCACGCGGCCGGCCAGCACATAGCGGCCATCACCCGACACCGTGGGCGTGAAGGCGGAGTCGCTCTCGTTCGCGCACGCGACGGAGGCGCGCACCAGGCCCGTCTTTCCGTCATGCACCGCATAGACGTTGGTCTGCCCCTTGCCCTCCTTGTCAGGCCAGGATGCCAGTGCGTCCCCGTTGGGCAGGCCGGAGGCCGTGACCCTGCGCCCGCCGCGCTCCGGCACGGCACCGGCAGGCACCACATCACCACTGAACCAGCCGCCGGCCCAGAAGGCGCCGTAGCCCTGGACCAGCGGCCCCACAGGCGTCTGCCCGGCCACCGTCACCCGGCTGTTGTCGCAGGTGCCGATCAGTTGCTGGCAGGGCTTGGGGGACTTCAGCGCGTGGTTCCTGTCGTAGGTGGTGACCTGGCCGGAGACTACGTCGACGAGCGACACGCCCTGGTCTGACGCCACTTTGACGACGCCCAGTTCCCGCTGCGCTGTGAAGCCGAGGGCCGGCCCCGGAACGGTGATCTCCCGCTGAGGCTTCACATCGTCGCCCGAAGAGGCGATGTCGTACACGGCCAAACGTGTGACCGGGCTCGCCGTGTTGACACCGTCACCACCCTCGCTGCCGGTAACCGCCAGAACGGCGTACTCCTTGCTACCGCCGCGGGCCAGCAACACCTTGGAGTCGACGGGCATCCCGCTCTTGGGGGCCTCCGGACGGACCACCGGCTTGCTGCTCCAGCGCACCTTGCCGGTCTTCGCATCCCTGGCCACCACGCGCGCCGTCTTGCCGCCTCGTTCGTGCCAGCGCAACAGAACCAGCCCGGCCTCATCGGAGATCACAGGCCCGGACAAATCGTGTTCGTCGTCCCTGATCTCCCAGCCCTTCGTATTGTCGAACGCCGCCGGCACGGGCTGCTTCGGTGCGGCCGCGGGTGCCGCCCCCTGCTCCGCGCCCTGGGCAGCACCACCCTTCGATCCGTTCGCCCCGTTGCCGGACGAACCGCCCCCGCACGCTGCCAGCGACAGCGCGGCGAACGCCGTCACCACACCCACAGCCACTCGCAACTTCTTCCGCATCACTTGCTCCCCCGATCGCTCCTCAACAAACCTGAGAAACATACGGGATGATCAATCATCAGATCCAGCGCCATTGCATTGGCCGCATGGCGCTGCGTTCGCAGGCGGACTCCCCCGGAAGACGCCTCGAACAGCCGGGCCGCCGTGGTGAGAGCGGTGCGCAGGGCGTGCACTGCACCTGGATCGACCTGGGCGGGTGCGCCGCGGGAGGCTTCCCACCCGAGGGTGAACTCGGTGGCGGCGGAGGCGTCCGGGCCGAGCTCTATCACCCCCCTTGGCGCAGCTGCGGCGGCTGTCCTCGTCATCTGGCGCGTACGTGATCGCCCGGACACCCCCTAGGATCCGGACGGGCGGGGCCGTAGCGCAGAGGTCGTCGCGCGCGGTCTCCAACACCGCGAGGACGCCGGTTCGATTCCGGTCGGTCCCGCCCGTCCCGCCGGGCCACGGGGTGGTCAGGCCGGCTGTTCGGCGGTGGCCGGCGCCCCGCCCTGTCCGGCCCGGAGCTGCTTCTGGCGCGTGCCGCCGCCCGACATGCGGTGCAGGCGGTAGCCGCCGGGCTTGCGGGCCTCGTCGGCCAGGTGCTTGACGACGCCCTTGCAGACGGTTTCCTTGAGTTTGGCGCCGGGCCGGCCGTCGACGTGGAGCCAGATCGCGACGTCGGCCCGGGTGGCGAACTGGAAGATGCCGTCGCGTCGGCCGAGGCTGATGCACTGGGCGCCGAACGCCTGGTTGAGGTGCTCCGGCCGCTCGCCCGCGATCCGGCTGAGGACGGTGTCGGCCGCCCGGGCGCCCAGCGGCATCGCGGCCTGGCAGCTCATGCGCAACGGCACGCCCGAGGGGGCGGCCGAGTCGCCGGCCGCGACGATGCGCACGTCGTCCACGCTGGTCAGCGTCTCGTCGGTGAGCAGGCGCCCGACGGGGTCGGTGCGCAGGCCGCTGCGTGCGGCGAGGTCGGGGACGGCGAAGCCGGCGGTCCAGATGGTGACGCTGCTGGGCAGTTCGCGGCCGTCGGCGAGGCGGACGGTGTCCCGGGTGACGGCATCGACCGTGCTGTCGGGGCCGTCGATGACGCGTACGCCCAGGGCGGCCAGGCGGCGGGCGACGGAGCGGCGGCCGCGGGGGTGGAGGTAGGGGCCGAGGACGCCGCCGCAGGCCAGGGTGACGGTGCGGCCGGCTTCGGCGAGCTCGGCGGCGGTCTCGATGCCGGTGGGGCCGGCTCCGACGACCGTGACCGGGGCGGACGCGGGTGCGGCGTCCAGGACGGGGCGCAGCCGCTGGGCCTCTTCCAGGGTGGCGACCGGGTAGGCGTGCTCGGCCGCTCCGGGGACGCGCAGGGCCGCGCTGGTGCTGCCGACGGCGTAGACGAGGTAGTCGTAGCCGAGCGTGCCGCCCGAGGACAGGGCCAGGGTGCGTGCGGGAGCGTCTATGCGTGCCGCGGTGTCGACCACCAGCCGTACCCCGTCGGCCAGGACGTCCCGGTAGTCGACGACGGCCTCGTCGCTGCCGCCCACCAGCTGGTGCAGGCGGATGCGGTGGACGAACGAGGGGCGCGGGTTGACCAGCGTCACCGCCACGTCGCCGCGCAGGGTCAGGCGGTTGGCCGCCATGACGCCCGCGTAGCCGCCGCCCAGCACCACCACGTCGGTCTTGTCGGTCATGATCTCTCCTTCGTTTCCGGTCTCGCGGAAACCGGTGGCCGAGCATCACTCACATGCAGTTGCTGCACTGGTGTGCAGCGACTGCATCAGGATATACCGAGGCGAGGAGTGGACGTCAAGATCGGTCCGCCAAGTGGTAGGCGGCCGTACGAAGTTCGGCGACGAGGCGTGCCGGGCGGCAGCCCCGCCGGGGCGAAAAGGAAGGGCCGCTGTCGGCGCCCGTGATTAGGCTGCACGGATGAGCGAGATGGAGATCGTCACCGAACGGGCCGAGTGGCGGGGCGGGTTCGAAGAGCGGCTGCTGGCCGGGTACCGGGGCGCGGGGTGCCCGGAGCCCCTGGCCAGGGCCCTGCTGGAACGGGCGGCACAGGGGATGGACGGCTGGACGGTGGCCACCGACGGCACCGGATGGGTCGCGGTGTCCGTGTCGGAGGACAACGGGGTGCCCGTGGGCCGGATCCACGACCTGACGTTCCCCGAGGGGCGCGCGTGGGCCGAGCGGTGGTGTGCCGAGCACGGCGCGCGGCGGGTGGAGGTCCGCCTCACCGGCGGAGCGGGAGCCTTCGCCGACTACCCCGTACGCGGGCAGAACCGGATCCGCGCCGTGGCCCGGGAGCCGCAGCTGCCCCCGGGCCTTACGGTGCGCCGGCTCACGGAGGAGGAGTACCCGGCCTGGTACGCCGGCGAGGAGGCCGCGTACGTCGCGGACATCGTCCGGGCCGGGGCCCTGACGCCCGAGCAGGCCAAGGAGAAGTCCGACCGGGACTTCGCCCTGCACCTGCCCCAGGGCTACCGCACCCCGGGGCACGCCTTCTACGCCATGGAGGCCGGCGGTCAGGTGATCGGCACCGGCTGGGTGAACCACGGCTTCCTGCCGGGCGTCACCTTCGGCTTCTCGCTCGAGGTGTACGAGGAGCACCGCGGCAAGGGCTACGGCCGGGCCGCGATGGCCGTCGGCGAATGGGCCACCCGGCAGGGCGGGGACGAGGCGATGATGTTCAACGTCTTCGGCGGCAACGACGTCGCGATGAGCCTGTACGACTCCACCGGTTTCGCGGTACTGGAGGAGTTCCGCTCCGTCGACCTCCCGGTCGCGGCCGGAGCGGTCCCCGCTCCGGTGTCAGCCGTTCAGTGACGTCATGAGCTCGGGCGCGTACCGGTCCCCCGAGACCACGCCGTGCGGCGCGACGGCGTCGATGGAGGCCAGGTCGGCGTCGGTGAGGGCGACCGCGGTCGCGGCGACGTTCTCCTCCAGGTAGCGGCGGCGCTTGGTCCCGGGGATCGGCACGGCGCCCATGCGCAGGGTCCAGGCCAGCGCGAGCTGCGAGGGGGTGACGCCCTTCTCGGCGGCCAGGGCGCGGACCCGGTCGACCACGGCGAGGTTGCGGTCGAAGTTCTCGCCCTGGAAGCGGGGGTCGGTGCGCCGGAAGTCGTCGGCGGCGAAGTCGTCCGGGCTGGTCACGGCGCCGGAGAGGAAGCCGCGGCCGAGCGGGGAGTAGGCGACGAGGCCGATCCCGAGCTCGCGCAGGGTATCCCGTACGCCGTCGTGCTCGATCCCGCGCTCGAAGAGGCTGTACTCGGTCTGCACGGCGGCCAGCGGGTGCACGGCGTGGGCGCGGACGATGGTGGACGCGGCGGCCTCGCAGATGCCGATGTGGCCGACCTTTCCGGCGGCGACGAGCTCGGCCATGGCGCCGATGCTCTCCTCGATGGGGACGGCCGGGTCGACGCGGTGGAGGTAGTACAGGTCGATGTGGTCGGTGCCGAGGTGGCGCAGGGAGCGGTCGGCGGCGCGGCGGATGTACTCGGGCGTGCCGTTGTGGCCGCGGAACTCCCCCTGGTCGGTGAACTCGACGCCGGTCTTGGTGGCGATGACGGCGGCGTCGCGGCGGCCGGCGAGGGCCTTGCCGAGGAGCTGCTCGTTGATGAAGGGGCCGTAGCCCTCGGCGGTGTCGAGCAGGGTCACGCCCAGTTCGAGGGCGCGGTCGATGGTGGCGAGGGATTCGGTCTCGTCGGCGGCTCCGTAGTGGGCGCTCATGCCCATGAGGCCGAGGCCCTCGGCGCCGACCTTCAGTCCCTGGCCGCCCAGTGCGCGGATCTCCATGGTGTCCTCCCGGGGTAAGTAACTAACTGGATAGTTCGAGTCTGCACCCCTGGGGCGCCGCATGTCAATAACCAGATAGTTACTTGCTAGGCTCCGCGGTATGGCACGGGATTCCAGCGCAACCAAGGCACGCCTGCTCGACGCGGCGTTCTCCGAGTTCGCGGCGTACGGCATCGCCGGCGCCCGCGTCGACCGCATCGCGGAGAACGCGCAGGCGAACAAGCGGCTCATCTACGTCTACTACGGCAACAAGGAGCAACTGTTCGACGCCGTGCTCCAGCGGGCGCTGGAGACGGGCTCGGAGTCCGTGCCCTTCGACGCGGAGGACCTGCCCGGGTACGCGGGGGCGGTCTTCGACCACTTCGCGGCGCACCCCGACCTGACGCGCCTGGTGCAGTGGAAGCAGCTGGAGCGGCCCGAGACCCCGGAGCTCGTGGCGCAGTCCTACCGGGCCAAGCTCGAAGCGGTGGAGCGGGCACAGGCGGCGGGGCTGGTCGACCCGGGGCTCGACCCGGCGGACGTCCTCACGCTGGTCATGGGGCTGGCCCAGGCGTGGACCGGCGAGGTCGGCGGCCCCGCCACGGGCGGCCCGGCCGCGCCGTGGCCCGCCGAGCGGCTGGCCCGCCACCGCGAGGCGGTCGTCGAGTCCGTCCGCCGCCTGATCCGGCCGCCGCAGCCCGAGGCTTGACCGGACCGGCTCCGGCCCGGGCCCGGCCTCCCGCGGAGGCGGCCCGGGCCGTCCCTGCCGGATCCCGCCGGTCGAGCCCGCGGCGCCCGGCGCCGTGCGTCCCGAGGCGGAGGAAGGCCCGGTTACGGCTGTCCCCGGGCCCTCCGGCAAGGCGGCGGGGCGCGGTGTCAGGCCGCCGGGGGGCGGGGCGTGGCCTGTGCCAGGAGCCTGAGGGCGGTGTCGTCCTCGGAGCCCGCCGGGGCGGTCGCCACCAGCAGGGTCTGGTCGTCCGTGACGCGCAGCGCCTGCTGGGTGACGGTCAGGGTGCCCACCAGCGGATGCCACATCCGCTGCTCGGCGGCGGTGCAGGGCCGGGCCCGGTGGTCGGCCCACATGGTTGCGAACTCGTCGCTCTTCATGCTGAGTTCGCCGACGAGGGCCCCCAGCAGCGCGTCGTCCGGATGGCGGCCGGCCGCGTACCGCAGATTGGCGACGGCGGCCCTGGCTTTGGATTCCCAGGTGACGTACAGCTCGCGCAGGTACGGGTCGAGGAAGATCGACGAGGCCATGTTGGGCCGGTCGGCGGGCCGGTCGGGCGCGGTGGGGTCGAGGTGCCCGGCGAACAGGGCGTGGCCCAGCGGGTTCCAGGCCAGGACGTCGGCGCGGCGGCCGGTGAGGACGGCCGGGACGTCCGGCATGGAGTCCAGCAGCCGGCGGGTCGCCGCGTCGACCCGTTCCGCGGGCGGGCGCCGGGCGGGCGGCCGCCGCACGGCCAGACCGGCGAGGTCGTGCACGTGCCGCCGCTCGGCCTCGTCGAGGTTCAGCGCGCGGGCGAGGGCGTCCAGCACCTCCGGCGAGGCGTTGTGCGAGTGCCCCTGCTCCAGCCGCGCGTAGTACGAGGCGCTGACCCCGGCGAGGAGGGCCAGCTCCTCGCGGCGCAGGCCCGGGACCCGGCGCCGTTCGCCGTACGTGTCGAGGCCGATGTCCGCCGGCGTCAGCCGGGACCGGCGGGCCTGCAGGAACGCGCCGAGGCTGCTCTGTCCGTCCATGCGCCCCAGTATCGCCGGGCCCGCGGCCCGCTTGCCTCTCCCTGCCGGGGATAGGCAGCGGAGGGTGTGGCTGTGCCGCGCCGCGCCGCGCAGGGTGGGGGCCATGAACACAGACACCATCGAGTTGGGCCACGTCACCGTCACCCGGGTCCGCGAGTACTACGGACCGCTCGGGCTCCCCCCGCGCGGCTTCGTCCCCGAGAGCAGCGAGGACGTCTGGACGGCGCACTCCGACTGGCTGCGGCCCGACTTCGCCGACGGCGAGCCGCCCGTGGCGCAGGTCGCGCTGCAGACGTGGGTGCTGCGCAGCGAGGGCCGCGTCGTCCTCGTCGACACCGGCGGCGGCAACCACAAGGCCCGGCCCGGCACCCCGTGGGACCGGCAGGAGACCGCCTTCCTGGACGACCTCGCGCGGGCCGGGGTCAAGCCCGAGGACGTCGACCTCGTCGTCAACACCCACCTGCACGGGGACCACGTCGGATGGAACACCCGCCTGGACGGGGAGGACTGGGTGCCCACCTTCCCGAACGCCCGCTATCTGATCAACCGGAACGACTTCGAGTTCTGGAACCCCGCGAACGGCCACACCTCCGTCCTCGGCGACGGCAACGCCGGTGTCTTCGAGGACAGCGTGGCCCCCGTCCACGAGGCGGGCCAGGTCGTGCTGTGGGAGGACAGCCATGTGATCGACGCCAACCTCCGGCTGGACCTCGCCGCCGGGCACACCCCCGGGTCGAGCGTGCTCACCCTCGCCTCGGGCGGAGACCGGGCGGTGTTCGTGGGCGACCTGCTGCACAGCCCGGTGCAGATCATGGAGCCGGACGCCAACAGCTGCTTCTGCGAGGACGCCGGACAGTCGCGGGCCACCCGGCGCCGGCTGCTCGGCTGGGCCGCCGACCACAACGCGCTGCTGGTTCCGGCGCACTTCGGCTCCCACGGTGCCGTCGAGGTCGTCCGGGACGCGGGCGCCTTCGCGGTCAAGGGGTGGGCGGGGTTCGCGCCGTACACCCCGGGCGGCGAGGGCTGAGCCGAGCCCGGACGGCGCGCCCCGGGACCGGCTGGTCGCGGGGCGCGCCGTCGTGTGCGGGGCGCTCCGCCGGGCTGCGCGGCGGCCGGGTCGGCTCCTGCCGGTCCGGATGCGAGTAGGGTCCGTCGTAGACAGGCACCGGCCCCCACGAACGGATCCGATCCCCCATGTACGCACCCGAGCGTCAGCAGCGGATCGTGCAGCTGACCCAGGAGCGCGGGCGCGTCGAAGTCCTCGCTCTGGCAGCGGAGTTCGGAGTCACGCAGGAGACCGTCAGGCGGGACCTGACCGCCCTGGAACGGGCCGGCCTGCTGCGCCGGGTGCACGGCGGCGCCCTGCCGGCCGGGGGGCTGCACCTGGAGCCGGGGCTCGCCGAGCGCGACTCCACCGCCGCGGCCGCGAAGGAGCGGATCGCCAAGGCCGCGCTCGGGCTGCTCCCGGAGGAGGGCAGTCTGCTGCTGGACGCGGGCACGACGGTCTCCCGGCTGGCCGCCCTGCTCCCCCTGGACTCCACGCTCACCGTGGTCACCAACGCCCTTCCGGTGGCCGCCCGGCTCGCCGAGCACCCCGGGCTCGGCCTCCACATCGTCGGCGGCAGGCTGCGGCACCGTACGCAGGCGGCGGTGGACGCGTGGGCACTGCGCGACCTCGCCGAACTGGAGGCTGACGTGGCGGTGATCGCGGCCAACGGCTTCTCGGCAGAGGCGGGGCTGACCACCCCCGACCTGGCCGAGGCGGCGGTGAAACGGGCCATGGTGGGCGCCGCCCGCCGGGTGATCCTCGTCGCGGACTCCTCCAAGTACGGCGCCCGCCACTTCGCCCGGTTCGCCGCGCTGGCACAGGTGGACGTGCTGGTCACGGACACCGGGCTGACCGAGGAGCAGGAGGCCGAGGTCGCCGCCCGCGGCCCCCGGGTGATCCGGGCCTGACCATCAGCCGGGCAGGCGGAAGCCGTTGAAGAGGTCGTCCATGCCGCGCAGCGCCAGACGGGCGGGGACGGCCCGGACCGCGAGGTCGCGGGCCGCCGCGGCGAGCGGGTTGCCGAGGGCGCCGAGCCGGCCGACCCGGCGGGCGCGGACGCGTACGGCGTCGGTGCGGTCCCGGCGGGCCGCCGTGTACGCGGCGAGGGCGGCCGGGACGGGGTCCGGGCCGCCCTGGCCGTCCGGGCCGCCCTGGCCGTCCGGGCCGTCACCCGCCGGGAGCAGGTGGGCGAGGACCACCGCGTCCTCGATGGCCTGGCAGCCGCCCTGGCCCAGGTTGGGGGCCATGGCGTGGGCTGCGTCGCCGAGCCAGGCGATCCGGCCGTGGTGCAGGCGGGGCAGCGGGGCGGCCAGGTCGTGGAGGTCGTTCTGCAGGACGTCGGCGGCGTCGAGGCGGCCGACGCGTTCCAGCAGGGCCGGGATCGGGTCGTGCCAGGCTCCGAAGCGGCGGCGGAGTTCGGCGCGGGGGTCGGCCGACCGGGTGCCGGCCGGGACGCGTGCGGTGGCGTAGAGGTAGTACCGGCCGTCGGCGAGCGGCGTCACGCCGAACCGTTCGCCGCGCCCCCAGGTCTCGCTCATGGCCGGCACCGGCAGGTCCGGGGCGTCCACGAGGGCCCGCCACGCGGTCTCGCCGAGGTAGTGCAGGCCGGGGTGGGCGGGGAAGTGCGCCCGGCGGAGCGGGCTGTGGATGCCGTCGGCGGCGACGACCAGATCGGCGGTGAACTCCTGGCCGGTGGCCGTACGGACGCTCGCGCGGCCCGTGACGCCGCCGGCGGCCGGTGCGCCGAGGGCGGGCGGTGCGCCGAGGGCGGGCACGGCGACACCGGGTACGGAGGCATCGGGCTCGGCGTCGGTCAGGTCGACGCCGGTCACGGCGGTGCCGTAGCGCAGGGCCCCCGGTGGCAGGGCTGCCGCCAGGGCGGCGGTGAAGGCCGGACGCGGGACGGCGATCGGGGGCGTTCCGTAGCGGGCCGCCATGTCCGCGGTGGCGACCCGGGTGAGCCACCGGCCGTCGGAGCGGCGTACGCCCATCGCCTCCGGTACGCGGCTGCCGGCGGCGCGGGCCGCGTCGACGCCGATGGCATCGAGTGCGCGCAGGGCGTTGGGGGCGAGCCCGATGCCCGCGCCGGTGGCGGGGAGTTCGGGGGCACGTTCGCAGACCGTGACGTCCCAGCCGCGGCGGTGCAGTGCGAGGGCCGCCGTGAGACCGCCGATTCCGGCTCCGGCCACCACCGCGTGCCGTTTCGCCACGGCGCACCCCTTTCCCTCCGGCGCGGGCGCCGTCGGCGGCCGCCGAGCCCCGACCCTACAACTCCCGGGCCGGGGCTCCGGCCCGCTTTTCAGGAAGCGGCCGCGCCGCGGCGGCCGGTGGCGGAGGCGAAGCCGAGCCAGGTGTGGCGGTTGCCCCACCAGCACCAGCCGACCTTCGGGGCGTTGCGCCGCTCACGGCCGTCCCGTCCCGTGCCGTTGCTGATCCAGATCGCGGGGGTGCGTGCGTCCAGGGCGCCGTTCGGCTTGCGCAGGCGGGAGCCGATGGTCATGAAGCAGCGGCCGCGTTCGAGGACTTCCGGCTGCTGGAGCACCCAGTGGATGCCTTCGGTGAGCAGCAGCGGGGTGCGGTCCTCCTCGGCGAGGGCGGGCAGCGCCTCTTCCGGGCTCCAGTTGGCCATGTGATCGCCCCGGTCGACGCCGGTGACCAGGTAGAGGGGGGCGTCGGGCAGCTCGACGGCGCCGGGTGCGAAGTCGTCGACGTCGGTCATGTCGGTGACGACGAAGCCGGGCTTGCCGTCGTGGCGGAGCAGGGGCGCCAGCGCGGAGGCGGGGGCGCGCTCCGGGTGGACGGCGAGCAGGGCGCCGCGGTGTCCGGCGCCGGCGTCCTCGGCGAAGGCGCGCAGCTCCTCGGCGGATATCCCCGCGATGTCGTGCACGCCGAGGCGGATCAGCTGGTCGGCCTGGGTGGCGAGCGGCGGGAGGGAGGGCGTGGGGGCGGCGGGCGAAGCGTCGGTCAAGGTACTCCTCGGTCGGCGGTGGGGAGCGGTGGGGAGCGGCGTGCGTGGGATGAACGAGGCGCCCCGCCGCAATGTTCCCGACGCGGCACTGTTTTTGACACGGGTTCAGGCGCACCGCGGCCGGGCCGGGCGGCGGCCCCGGCGTCACCCCGCCGGTCACGGGACCGGCCGCTCCCGCGGCGCCGCTGACGGGGCGGGAGGTGACGGGAGGAGCCCGGAGGAGGTACAAGGCGTAGGTGAAGGAAAAGACCCAGGCCGCGACCGTCCGCGTGTTCATCGCCCTCGCCCCGCCCGACGCGGCGAAGCAGGAACTGGAGCGGGCGCTGCTGCCCGCCTACGAGGCGTACCCCCGCATGCGGTGGAACCGGATCGAGGACTGGCACATCACCCTGGCCTTCCTCGGCGAGCTTCCGGTCGGGGCCGTCCCGCTCCTGCGGCCGCCGCTCGCGGCCCTGGCGGCGGCGCGCCGGCCCGTACGGCTGTCGCTGCGCGGCGGCGGGCATTTCGACGAGCGGGTGCTGTGGAGCGGGATCGACGGGGAGGTCGAGGAGCTGCACGTACTGGCCTCCGAGGTGCGCGCGGTGGTCAAGGAGTGCGGCATCGCCTTCGCGGACCGGCCGCTGCGTCCGCACCTGACCCTGGCCCGGGCCCGCCGAAACGATCCCTCGGCCGCCGTGGAGGCCGCCGCCGGACTCGCCGGCTTCGCCGGGCGGCCCTGGGAGGCCGGGCGCCTGCACCTGGTCGGCAGCAACGTCGGCCGGGGCCCGGGGCCGATCCACTACCGGGACATCGCGTCCTGGGGCTTCGGCGGCGGGAGCGGAGAGGCCCGCGGCCACGCCACGCGGACCGGAATTGCATGACCATGCGGGAGCATGCATAATCTTCCTATGTCTAAGGTCCTCACCTCCCTTCCCGCCGGCGAGCGCGTCGGCATCGCCTTCTCGGGCGGCCTCGACACCTCCGTCGCGGTCGCGTGGATGCGCGACAAGGGTGCCGTCCCGTGCACCTACACCGCCGACATCGGCCAGTACGACGAGCCCGACATCGCCTCGGTGCCCGGCCGTGCGAAGGCCTACGGTGCCGAGATCGCGCGCCTGGTCGACTGCCGGGCGGCGCTGGTCGAGGAGGGCCTGGCCGCGCTGACCTGCGGCGCGTTCCACATCCGCTCGGGCGGGCGGGCCTACTTCAACACCACCCCGCTCGGCCGCGCCGTCACCGGCACCCTCCTGGTGCGGGCGATGCTCGAGGACGACGTCCAGATCTGGGGCGACGGCTCGACCTTCAAGGGCAACGACATCGAGCGGTTCTAC
Organism: Streptomyces sp. NPDC048352; assembly: GCF_040651895.1. NCBI lineage: Bacteria > Bacillati > Actinomycetota > Actinomycetes > Kitasatosporales > Streptomycetaceae > Streptomyces > Streptomyces sp. NPDC048352. Next base: position 14,925 of record NZ_JBEZKZ010000037.1, on the reverse strand, counting down.
CGCTACGGCCTGCTCGCCAACCCGCACCTGCGGATCTACAAGCCGTGGCTCGACGCGGACTTCGTGACCGAGCTGGGCGGCCGCAAGGAGATGTCGGAGTGGCTGCTGGCCCACGACCTGCCCTACCGCGACAGCACCGAGAAGGCGTACTCCACCGACGCCAACATCTGGGGCGCCACCCACGAGGCGAAGACCCTGGAGCACCTGGACACCGGCGTGGAGACGGTGGAACCGATCATGGGCGTCCGGTTCTGGGACCCGTCCGTCGAGATCGCCACCGAGGACGTGACGATCGGCTTCAACCAGGGCCGCCCCGTCTCGATCAACGGCAAGGAGTTCTCCTCCCCCGTCGACCTGGTCATGGAGGCCAACGCCATCGGCGGCCGCCACGGCATGGGCATGTCGGACCAGATCGAGAACCGGATCATCGAGGCCAAGAGCCGCGGCATCTACGAGGCGCCCGGCATGGCGCTGCTGCACGCCGCGTACGAGCGCCTGGTCAACGCGATCCACAACGAGGACACCCTCGCCCAGTACCACAACGAGGGCCGGCGCCTGGGCCGGCTGATGTACGAGGGCCGCTGGCTGGACCCGCAGGCCCTGATGGTCCGCGAATCCCTCCAGCGCTGGGTCGGTGCGGCCGTCACCGGTGAGGTGACGCTGCGGCTGCGGCGCGGCGAGGACTACTCGATCCTCGACACCCGTGGCCCGGCGTTCAGCTACCACCCGGACAAGCTCTCCATGGAGCGCACCGAGGACTCGGCCTTCGGCCCGGTGGACCGGATCGGCCAGCTCACCATGCGGAACCTGGACATCGCCGACTCCCGCGCCAAGCTGGAGCAGTACGCGGTCCTCGGCCTGATCGGGACCGGCAGCCCCGCCGTCGGCGCCGCCCAGGCGGCCTCGACCGGGCTGATCGGCAGCATGCCGGAGATGCCGCAGGGCGGCGCCGAGGCCATCGCCTCCCGCGGCGAGGTCTCGGCCGACGAGGAGATGCTGGACCGCGCCGCGATGGAGTTCGGCACGGACTGACCGGCCGCCGGCACGGAGAAGGCCGGTCCGGCGCCTGGGGCGCCGGACCGGCCTTCGTCTTTTCGAGCTCCTCAGTAGACGAGCTTGTACGTCACGTCCTTCGGCACCGGGGCCGGCGCCGTGTCGGTGTAGAGGAGCCGGATCGTGGTGAAGCGCCGGACGTCGGGGCGGTCGGGCCAGGCCTCCGGCCGGCTCAGGGTCACCGTCACCGGGTAGGAGCGGAAGCGCCCCGCCGCGCAGTACGGGCGGCAGTCGTTGACCATGTCGGTCCCGGTGGCGGTGGCGGTGCTCGGCCCCCACGTCTCCCAGCGCAGCGCGACCAGCCGGTTGTTGCCGTCGCCGCAGGCCAGCAGGTACTCCTCGGGACGGACCTGGGCCTGCGCGGAGCAGTCGACCACGACGACCGGATCGGGCGCCGGGGTCGGGGCGGCGGAGGCCGGGACGGCGGCCGCCGCGCAGGCTGCCAGCGCGCACGCCAGCGCCGCTCTCCGCGCTCCGGACCGGCGTGTCCGTCCGGGCCGGGTCATTCGTGAAGCCTCCATCAGCCCCTCCTCGCCAGTCCGTACCGTCGGCGCGCGGCCATGCCCAGCTTCCCCCATCCGGCCGCACCCCGCACCCGCGGGGAGGCCCTCACCTCCCTGCCGGCGACCGCCCGGCCGTCCCCGGACGGGGCGGGACGGCCGGGTGGCGGGGCGGCTACGCCGGGGTGCGGGGGGCCCGGCGCATGGCCCACAGGAGGGGGCCGCCGCCCGGGAGCCGGACTTCGCCCTGGACCGTGAAGCCGAAGTGTTCGTAGACGGGCAGGTTGGCCGGCTTCGAGGACTCCAGGTAGACGGGCAGGCCCGCGGCGTCGGCCCTGGCCAGGCCCGAGCGCAGCAGCGCCGCCCCGTGGCCCTGGCCCTGGCCGGCCGGGTCGGCGCCGATCAGCGCCAGGTACCAGTGCGGCTCCTGCGGCGCGTGCCGGGCCGCCGCCTCGACGGCGTCCCGGAAGAGGTGGGCCCGGTCCCCGAGCAGGGCCGTCAGCTCCTGGATGGTCTCCGCGTCGGGCACGGCCTTCTCGTGTCCCTCGGGCGACACCCAGAAGGCGGCCGCAGCAGCGGTGCGCTCGCACACCCCGTGGCGGAGGTACTGGCGTGTGTAGAGGGTGCTGAAGTAGCGGGCCAGGGTCTCCTCGCGCGAGGTCTCGGCGGGGAAGAACCAACTCATCATCGGGTCGTCGTGGAAGGCGCGGGCCAGGGCGCGGCTGATCGACGGGGCGTCGTCGGCCGTTGCCGTCTTCGGCTGGTTCGTGATCGACATACGGGTCATTCTGTACCCTGATGATCTTGAAATCGGCGGGGGGTCCGGTTGACGCCCCGCCCCTACGTGCCGGTAACTTGTGGGCGGCCGAGCAGACTTCGACGCGGGGAGCGCCACCGTGCCAGACCACGACCTGACCGGCTTCACCGAGGGCACCTTCCGCCATGACGGCGCCACCCGCCGGGTGCTGCGCCGCGGCTCGGGGCCGGCCGTGATCGTCATCGCGGAGATCCCGGGCATCACCCCCAAGGTCCTCCGGTTCGCCTCCCGCGTCGCGGAGGCCGGCTGCACCGCCGTGCTCCCGGTGCTCTTCGGGGAACCCGGCCGTGACCCGGACCCCGCCGCCGTCGGCTGGCCGAAGGCGGGGCGCTACCTGGCGGCGTCGATGTGGCGGGTGTGCGTGAGCCGGGAGTTCACCCTGCTGGCCACGGGGCGCAGCTCACGGGTGGTGGGCTGGCTGCGGGCGCTCGCCGCCGCCGAGCACGCGCGGTGCGGCGGCCCCGGCGTCGGCGCCGTCGGCATGTGCCTGACCGGCGGCTTCGCCCTGGCCATGGCCACGGACGAGCGCCTCCTCGCCCCGGTGCTGGCCCAGCCGTCGCTGCCGCTGGCGTGCACCTCCGGCCGTGCGGGCCGCATCGACATCTCCCCGGCGGACCTGGCCGTCGTCCGCGGCCGGTGCGAGCGCGAGGGGCTCCAGCTGCTCGGGCTGCGCTTCCGGGGCGACCGGCTGGTGCCGGGGGACCGGTTCGCGTACCTGCGCCGCGAACTGGGCGAGGCGTTCGTCGCCGTCGAGCTGGACGACGACGCGGCCGACCCGGCGAGCGCGCTGCCCCCGCACTCCGTCCTGACGGAGCACCTGGTGGACGAGCCCGGCGAGCCCACCCGGCAGGCCCTGGACACCGTCCTCGACCTGTTCCGGACGCGCCTGCTAGCAGCCGGGCCCCGCTGACGGGTCGGGTTCGTGGTGCCAGGCCGTCTCGCCCGTCCCCAGGGTGAGCGTGACGCGCGGCCGCATCGGCCCCTCGCCCCGGCGGGAGAGCACCACGACCTCCTCGACCCGCGCCGGCGTGCTGCCCAGGAGGGCGGCGCACTCCGCGGCGAGGCGGCGCGGATCGTGGGTACGGCCCAGTGACAGGTGCGGGGTGAAGCCCGGGTGGCGGCCCCGGCAGCGGGGGAAGGGCTCGGCCAGGGTCTCCTGGAGCGCCGTCCAGGGGCCCCGGCCCGCCGCGGCCGGGTCGAGCCACAGGGTGGCGTACGCGCGGTGGCGGAAGGCGCGTACCCCGCTGAGGCGGATGGCGAAGGGCGCGCACCGCGCGGCCGCGGCCGCCAGCAGCGGGAGCGCGGCGGGAAAATCGGCCTCCGGGACGAAGCCGAAGAGCAGGTTCACGTGCGGGGGCCAGCGGCGGATCTGGGGGTCGTGCTCCGCCCTGATGCCCTGGACGGACGGCCACAGCCCCGCCGGCGGGAGCCAGGCGACGGCGGTCCGGGGCGTGGGGACCACGTCGAGGAATCCCGGTACTCCGGCGGCGCCGCCCCCGCCGGCCGCAGGCAGGCTCACCCCGCCATCATCCCCCGCATCCGGCCCGGGCGGCGCCCAGGGGGCGGATGCGGGCCAGCTCCGGGCGGGAGGCCAGTGCGGCGTGGACCGCCCCCAGCAGCGGGAGCGGAGTGGCGGCGGCGTCCAGGGCCAGCGCGACGTCCTTCGCGGCCAGCGCCACCGGGAAGTGCGAGCCGGCGGCGAAGGTGCGGGCGACCGCTCCCGCCAGCGGGCCCCTGGCCAGTTCCGCGCGGACCAGGTCCGCGGGCAGTCCGCGGGCCTGGCCGAGCCGGAGCGCTTCGGACACCAGGGCCACTCCCCCGATCACCGCGTTGATCAGGACCAGCTCGAGGGCGGCCCCGGCGCCGGGGCCGCCGCACTCGGTGATCTTCCGGATGACCCGTTGAGGCGCGGCCGGCGACCCGCCCGCCGGCGGGAGCCCCGGCGGCGGCGACGCGCGGCGCGCCGTGCGGGGCCGGCGCGGCCGTGTCGGGGGCCGGGCGTGACAGACTCCGCGCGGAGTCCCGAGCACCGTCCCCGCGGGAGGCCCCCCGTGTTCCACCGCCCCGTCCCCGTCTACGCGAGGACCGCCGCCCTGGCCGTCGGCGCCGCGGTCCTCGCCCTCGCCCTCGCCGCCGTACCCTCCCCCGCGGCGCCCGCTCCCCCGCCGGCCGGCGGGCCGCGGGTGACGGTGGTCGGGGCGGCTCCCGGGAGCACGACGGCGCTGGCCGGGTACGCGATCCAGTCGACGGCGAAGGTCGCGGAGCCCGCCGCCACCGTGTCCAGCCCCGGCTATCCGGCGGCCGGCTGGTACCCGGCCGGCCCCCGTTCCACCGTGCTCGCGGCCCTGCTCGCGGCGGGCGCGTACCCCGACCCCTTCTACTCCGCCAACCAGGAGGAGATCCCGGCCGGGGACTTCACCGTGCCGTGGTGGTTCCGGGCCGACTTCTCCGTCCCCGACACGAGCGCCCGTACCCACCTGGACTTCAGCGGGGTGATCTCCGCCGCCGACGTCTTCGTCAACGGGCGCCGGATCGCCGGCCCGGACACGGTCGCCGGGGCCTACACCCGCCACGAACTCGATGTGACCGACCTGGTCCGGGCCGGTACCAATACGGTCGCGTTCCGGATCCAGCCCAACGATCCGCGCGAGCGGCTCACGACGGGCTGGCTCGACTGGCTGCAGCCTCCGCCCGACGCGAACATGGGCATCGTCCGCGACGTCACGGTCCGCCGGGGCGGCCCGGTCGCCCTGCGCGACGCCCACGTGGTGGCGTCCCTGGCCCTGCCCTCCCTGTCCTCGGCCGATCTGACGGTCAAGGCGCGGGTGCGCAACGACGCCCCGACCGCCGTCACCACCACGCTCTCGGGCACCGTCGGCCCGGTCGCGGTCAGCCGCAGCCTCACCCTGGCCGCGCACGAGAGCCGCACCGTGGTCTTCTCCCCCGCCGACCACCCCGGCCTGCGGCTGGCCTCCCCGCGGGTGTGGTGGCCCGCCGCCATGGGCGGGCAGCCGCTGTACTCCCTCGACCTGACCGCGACGGTGGACGGCCGGCCCTCCGACACCGCGCACCAGTCCTTCGGGATCCGTGACGTACGGGCACCGCTGAACGCCGACGGGGCGCGCCAGTACGTGGTCAACGGACGCCCGCTGCTGATCAGGGGCGGCGGCTGGTCCCCCGACGAGTTCCTGCGCTGGGACCGCACCTACGCCGAGGACCGGCTGAAGTACGCCCTGGACCTGGGGCTGAACACGCTGCGCCTGGAAGGACACCTCGAACCCGACGAGTTCTTCGACGTCGCCGACCGGTACGGGATCCTCACCCTGCCCGGGTGGGAGTGCTGCGGCAAGTGGGAGGGAGAGGTCAACGGCTCGGAGGCCGGGGTGGGATGGGAGAGCGCCGACTACCGCGTCGCGAAGGCCTCGATGGCCGCCGAGGCCGCACGGCTGCGCCACCACCCCAGTGTGGCCTCCTTCCTGATCGGCAGCGACTTCGCACCGGACCGCAGGATCGAGCAGGGCTACCTCGACGCGCTGAAGGACGCCGACTGGACGGCGCCGGTGATCCCGTCGGCCTCCGACCGTCCCTCGCCGATCACGGGCGCCTCCGGGATGAGGATGACCGGTCCCTACGACTGGGTCCCGCCCGGCTACTGGTACGCCAAGCGGGAGGGCGGTGCCACCGGCTTCAACTCCGAGACCAGCGCCGGACCGGACGTACCGACCCTCGACACGCTGCGGCGGATGATGTCGCCGGCCGAGCTGGACACCCTGTGGAGGGACCCTTCCGCGGCCCAGTACCACCGTTCGCCCTCGCGCACCTTCGCGACCCTCAGGCTGTACGACGCCGCCCTCGCGGCCCGTTACGGCCCCCCGACGGGCCTGGAGGACTACGTGCGCAAGGCGCAGCTCGCGCAGTACGAGAACGTGCGGGCGCAGTTCGAGGCGTACGCGCGCAACGCGAAGGACGCCTCCGCACCGTCGACCGGTGTCGTGTACTGGATGTTCAACAGCGGCTGGACCTCGCTGCACTGGCAGCTCGTGGACCGCTACCTCGACCAGGGCGGGGCGTACTTCGGGGCGAAGAAGGCGAACGAGCCCCTGCACGTCCAGTACGGGTACGACGACCGGACGGTGTCGGTCGTCAACAGCGGGACGCGCGCGGTCTCGGGTCTGACGGCGCGGGTGACGCTCTTCGACCCCGACGGCACGCAACGGTACGACCGGACGGTGCCGGGCCTGAGCGTGGGGGGCGGCGGCGCGAGCAGCACCGCGCTGACCCTGCCCGAGTCGGTCGAGGGGCTGTCCACCACGCATCTCGCGCGGCTGCTGCTCACCGACGGCGCGGGACGGGAGCTGAGCCGCAACGTCTACTGGCTGTCCACCGAGCCCGACGAACTCGACTACTCCGAGACCGACTGGTACCACACGCCGACCACCACGTACGCCGACCTGCGGGGGCTGAACTCGATGCCCCGGGCGGGCGTCACGGCGACGGCCGCCACGACGGCGGACGGGCGGGGGACGTCCACGACCACGGTGACGGTGCGCCACGCGGGTGCGGGCAGCGCCCCGGCCCTGCTGACGGACGTCCACCTGCTGGGAGCCGGGGGCGCGCCGCTGCTGCCCGTCCGGTGGAGTGACAACCAGATCACCCTCTGGCCGGGCGAGTCGGCGACGCTGACGGCGACCTACCGCACGTCCGGCCTGCGCGGTGCGGAGCCCGCGCTGCGGATCTCCGGCTGGAACGTCCCGACGGCGACGGTCCCGGCCGGCTGACGGCGGGCGACGTGCCTCCTCGGACAGGCGTCCGCAGGGGGCTGCGGTCGCCCTGGGTGTCCGGCGTCAGGGGTGGTCGTACCAGGAGAAGGCGGCGATGCGCCAGCCCTGGGGTGTGCGGACGAACTGGATGGTCTTGGTGCCGCCGCCCTCGAACGGTTCGCCGTCCAGGATCCCGGACTTGCGGTACTCGCCGAAGCGGGAGGCGATGTCGCCCCGGATCTCGGTCCGTTCGGAGGTCTCCCACTCGCGGAACTCCGTCAGCCGGCCTTCGGACAGGAGCCGGCGGCGGGGCCCGACGAACTCGTCGACGGTGTAGACGGTGAAGTCCGGGCCGGTCTTGACGATCACTCCGCCCGGCAGGACCAGGCGGCCGATTTCCACCAGATCGGCCTTCCTGCCGCCCCGGTTGTCGAAGGCGCCGAAGAACTCGGCGGTCACCAGGTCTATTTCGGTCTTGGCCATGGCGTGACGGTAACACCGGGGGCGTACGCCCGGGGATGTACCCGTCGGCGGATGTAGTCCCGTGAGCCGATGGCCCGCCGCGCGCGGATTCCTAGCATTCAGGCATCGGAATCAACGGACGGAGAGCGCGATGAAGCACAGGATCCTTGCCGGGGCGGTCGTTTCGCTGCTGATGGCCGGCACGGTGATCGGCGCCGGTCCGGCCCGGGCCACGGCTGCGGCGGAGCCGTCGGCGGACACCGTGATGGCGTTGCCCGCGCCCGGCGGGCGGCAGCCCATCGGCAGGAGCGTCATCCACCTGAAGGACGACAGCCGCGCGGACCCATGGGTGCCGGGGACGCGCCGCGAGCTGATGGTCTCGCTCTGGTATCCGGCCGGCCGGCCCTCGGGGGTGCCGGCGCCGTACATGACCGGGAAGGAGTCGGAGCTCTACGTGAAGGAGAACGCAGACCTCCTCGCCCGGCACGGGGTGGTCCTGCCGGCCGACGCCTTCACCAAGGTGGCCACCCACGCGACCGTCGACGCCCCGCCCGTACGGACGCGCGGCGGACTGCCGCTGGTCCTCCTCTCCCCCGGCTTCGGCATGCCGCGCGCCACCCTGACGGGCCTCGCGGAGGAGCTGGCCGGCCGCGGCTACGCCGTCGCCGGGATCGGCCACGACCACGAGTCCTCCGTCACCTCCTTCCCCGACGGGCACACCACCACCTGCGACGCGTGCGGAAAGGCCCCCTGGCCCACGGTCGGGGCCGTCCGCGCCCAGGACGTCTCCTTCGTGCTGGACCGGCTCACCGGCCGGGACCCGGTGTGGGGGAACGGCACGCTCATCGACACGGACCGGGTCGCGATGGTCGGGCACTCGGCCGGCGGCTTCAGCACCATCCCGGCCATGCTGTCGGACCCGCGGATCAAGGCGGGCGTCGACATGGACGGCAACTTCCACGTCCTGCCCGACCGGCCGCTGGACCGCCCGCTGCTGATGCTGGGCCGGCCCGGCCACGTACCCGGCGGCGACGACGCCACCTGGGAGAAGACCTGGGGCATGACGACCGGCTGGAAGCGCTGGCTGACCGTCGACGGCACCCAGCACCTCTCCTTCACCGACCTGGCGGTCCTGACCAAGCAGCTCCGGGTCCCCTTCCAGCCCCTCGACGGCGACCGCGCCGACGCCGCCACCCGCGCCTACGTGTCCGCGTTCATCGGCACGCACCTGGGCCGCGGCGGCGCGTCGCCGCTGCTCGACGGGCCGTCGCCACGGTTCCCGGAGGTGCGGTTCCACCAGCCGTGACGCCGGGGGCGCGGCGGCACCGGCGAGCGGGCAGGGGCGGCGGAGCGCCGCCCCGGGGCCCTACGCGACGCCGGGGATCTGCCGGGCCGCGAAGGCCGCCCGCACCGCGTCCGCCTGCGTGTCGCCGTACATCCGGCGGGCCGTCTCGATGGTCGTCAGCGCCGCGTCCCGGAAGCTGGTGCCGGGTGCGAAGCCGAACTGCGCGTTGATGATGATCCGGTCGGCGGTGCGGGCACCCAGGGCGTTCCGGATGTCGAACAGGGCCCGCGACCAGATCTCGCCGTCGGCGTGCACCTCGCCCTCCAGGTCCCCGTACACCTTGCCGCCGTCCACCCGGCGCAGGCAGTGCGGGGCGGGGGTGTACGGGACCGAGTCCCAGTCCGCCACGCACGCCAGGTCGGCACGGCGCGGCCAGCCGTAGGCCTCCACCGCGTGCTCTCCGACCTCGACGGCCAGGTAGTCCCCGAAGGCCTCGCCGATCGCGCCCGCCTCGCGGGACGAGCCGAAGCCCGGCACCTGCGCCTGGTGCACCGCGTGCCCGTACTCGTGGACGATCACCTCGGCGTCCTCGGCGTCGTCCACGCCGCCCTTGCCGTAGCGGATCTCGCCCCGCCTGTCCCTGAAGAAGGAGTTGTCGCGGCCCCACTGGTTGATCCGCACGGCCTGCCGGCGGTCGTTGGCTCCCGGCAGCTCGCTGCCGAAGCCCAGCCCTTGCAGGTACTCCTGCGCCTCGTTGACCCAGAAGTACGCCATGACCTGCTCGAACTGGTCGTCACTGCGGTCGTACGAGGCCGCCGCGGAGACCGCGGCGGGGGCGCCGGTCTCCGAGCGGACGTACGCCCACCTCCCCGAGAGCCGGCCGCTCGCGTCGAGGTTGCGCAACTCGGCCAGGGTGTAGGCGGAGTCGGGGACGGCCGAGGCGGAGTCCCGCTGGTCGGTGAGGCTCTGGTCACCCGTGGACTGGACGGGGTTGACCATGAAGATCCGCGCCTGGGGCAGGGCGGCGGCACCGGCACCGGGAGCGGCGCCGACGGGTCCGGCCGGGGCGAGCAGTGCGATGCCGGCGGTCGCCGCGGCGACGAGGCAGCGGACGGGGGTGCGGCGAGCCATCGACATCCTCCTGGTGGGACGGTCCGACCTCGTCGAACACATGAGCGTTGACGCTTCGGCCACGGGGACGATGGAAACACGCCGCCCGGCCGCGGCCAAGGAACCCCGGGGGTGAACTCCCGCCCCTGCCGCGACCGGATGGCCGTACGCCGGCCCGGGAACGCAGCCCGGAGCGGCCGGCCGGCGCCGGCGCCTGCGGGTTTCTTAGCGGAACGTTAGATCTGGGCGGTGGCCCTTGTCCGGGTCCGGCGGCGGACCCATGCTCTGGGCACCCCCTCATCCGGGGCGTTCCCCCTCCCCATCAGGGACTTCCCTCTGGAGCCGCCATGTCCTCGTCCGCCGTCACCCCCGAGTCGCCGCCGCGGGACGAGCGCGCCAGGCGCCGCCTCGCCCTGATCGGCGGGTCGCTCGGCAACCTCGTGGAGTGGTACGACTGGTTCGTCTACGCCAGCTTCGCGATCTACTTCGCCGACTCCTTCTTCCCCGGCGACAACCCGACCACCCAGCTGATGAACACGGCGGGCATCTTCGCGGTCGGCTTCCTGATGCGCCCCGTCGGCGGGTGGGTCCTCGGCCGGGCCGCCGACCGCCACGGACGCAAGAGCGCGCTCACGCTCACCGTCACCATGATGTCGGTGGCCGCCCTGCTGATCGCCGTCGCCCCGACCTACGGCCAGGCCGGGTACTTCGGCGCCCTGGTGCTGCTGATCGCCCGGCTGCTCCAGGGGATGAGCATCGGCGGCGAGTACGCGGCCAGCGCCACGTACCTCACGGAGGCGTCGGCCCGCAACCGGCGCGGCCTGGGCTCGTCCTTCCAGTACGTGTCCATGACCTGCGGCCAGCTGCTCGGCCTCGGCATCCTCATCACGATGCAGCACACGCTCACGCCGGCCCAGCTCTCCGGCTGGGGGTGGCGGATCCCGTTCGTCGTCGGGGCGCTGTTCGCCGTGGTGGTCTTCTGGCTGCGGCGGCGGCTCCAGGAGACCGACGCGTTCACCGAGGAGTCCTCGTCGGACGGCGCGGCCCGCGACGACAGCCCGCGCGGTTCGCTGAAGGCGCTGTGGCAGCACCGGCGGCAGGCGGGGCTGGTCATGGCGCTGACCCTCGGCGGCACCGTGGCCTACTACACCTACACCACCTACCTCACCAAGTACCTGGTGGGCAGCGCGGGCATGGCCAAGACCACGGCCACGCTGGTGAGTTTCACGGCCCTGACGCTCTTCGCCGTGCTCCAGCCCTTCGCCGGGATGCTGTCCGACCGGATCGGCCGCCGCCCGCTGCTGATCACCTTCGCGGTGGGCTGCACGGTCGGCACGTACCCGATCATGACGGCCCTCGGGTCGGCGGACTCCTACTGGCCGGCGCTGGGCCTGTCCCTCCTGGCCCTGGTGATCGTCACCGGCTACACGTCGATCAACGCGGCGGTCAAGGCGGAGCTGTTCCCGACGCACGTGCGCGCCCTCGGGGTGGCGCTGCCGTACGCCATCGCCAACGCGCTGTTCGGCGGGACGGCGGAGTACGTGGCGCTGTGGTTCAAGAGCGGCGGCCACGAGAAGATGTTCTTCTGGTACGTGTCCGGCTGCGCGCTGGTCTCGCTCGTGACCTACGTCCTGATGCCGGACACCCGCAACGCCGCGCTCAGCCGCGCCGAAGCCGCCTCGGACGGCGGTCCCCGCGGCGGCGACGACGGCCCGTCGGTGAAGGCCGCCGCGGGGGCCGCCCGCTGATCCCGCCCCTCTGATCCCGCCCCTCTGATCCGCCCCGTGACCCGCGACGGCGGCTCCCGTAAGCTGCTTCCGCCCCCGGCCACGGGCACCGGTCACGCGACTCGAGGTAACCGTCATGCACGCACTGCTCGTCGAGGACGACGACCGCATGGCCCGGGCCCTCGGCACCGCCCTCGCCCAGCGCGGGCACACGGTCCGCCGGGCGGCCCGGGCGCTGGACGCGCTGCGGCACGTCCGCGAGGCCGAGTTCGTGCTGCTGGACCTGGGCCTGCCCGACCTCGACGGGCTCGAACTGCTGCGGCGGCTGCGTACCGTCTGTGACGCACCGCTGATCGTGGTGACCGCGCGCTGCGAGGAACGCGACGTCGTGCAGGGGCTGCGGGCGGGAGCCGACGACTACGTCGTCAAGCCGTTCCGGATGGCCGAGCTGATGGCGCGGATCGACACCGTGCGCCGCCGGACGGGCCCACGGGCCGCGCACGCGGGCGCGGGCCCCGCACACGGCCCGGGCCGGCCGGTGCGCAGCGGGGACGTCGAGGTGGACCTGGCGGGCCGCACCGTCACCGTGGCCGGTGCCGAAGTGCGCCTGACGCGCCGCGAGTTCGACGTGCTGGCCTTCCTGGCGGCACGGCCGGACGAGGTGCACTCCCGGGAGGAGATCCTGGACCGGATCTGGGGCGACGCCTTCCTCGGCGCCTCCCGCTCCCTGGACGTGCACGTGGCGGGCATCCGCGCCAAGACCGGCCGTTCCGGCCTGGTCCGTACGGTGCGCGGGTTCGGCTACCGGCTCGGCGCGCCGGCCGCGGACGGCGAGCGGGACGACGGCCCGTGAGGCGCAGGCTGCTCGCGGTGCTGATGGTGCTCATGGGGGCCGCCGCGCTGCTGCTGTGCGTCCCGCTGGCCGACGCCTACGCGCGCGGGCGGACCGAGCACCTGCTCCTGCAACGGCGTTCGGAGGCCGTGCGCTTCGCCGACCTCGCCGACCGCACGGGCACCGGCGCCGACCGGGCGGAGCTGGCGGCCGAGATCGACCGGTACGCCCAGCTGTACGGGGCGGGCGTGCTCGTGGTCGACGCGGCGGGGGCGACGGTGGCACGGGCCGGAGCGGGACCGGCCCTGGAGGCCCTGACGGGAACCGGGGCGGACGCGGGCGGGACCCGGGCCGCCGCGGCGGACGCCCGGCACCGCGCGCTGACGGGCCGCTCCACCGACCGGCTGCCCACGCTGCGGCCCTGGGGCCCGGCGCGGGTGGTGCTCGCGGAGCCGGTGGGGCGCGACGAGCGGGTGAGCGGGGCGGTCCTGCTGGCGGTCCGCACCGACGCCGCCCGCCGGGACGTGGCGGTGCGCTGGTCGCTCATCGCCGCCGGGGCGGTCGCCGCCTTCGCCGCGGCGGCGCTGGTAGCGGTGGGCATCACGCGCTGGCTGATGCGCCCGCTCCTCGATCTGGACCGGGCGGTGGAGGGGCTCGCCGCCGGCAGCCTCCAGACCCGGGCGGTCTCCGGCACCGGCCCGCCGGAACTGCGCCGGCTGCGGCGGCACTTCAACGCCATGGCGCAGGCCCTGGCCGACTCCATCGGCCGGCAGCGCGACTTCGTCGCCGACGCCTCGCACCAGCTGCGCAATCCGCTGGCCACCCTGGTGCTCCAGCTGGAGAACATCGAGCCGCACCTCGCGCCCGGTCCCGGCCGGGCCGAGCACGGCCGGGCGCTGGAGGAGGCGGAGCGGCTGGAGGAGCTGCTCGACGGGCTGCTGGCGCTGGCGCGGGTGGAGTCGGCCTCGGTGGAGCTCCACGAGCAGGACGTGGTGCGGGCGGTACGGGAGCGGGTGCGGGCCTGGACCCCGGTCTTCGGGGCCGCCGGGGTGGAGCTGACGGCCATCCTGCCCGGGGAACTGCGGGCCCGGGCCCTGCCGGACGCGGCGGGGCGGATCCTGGACGCGGTCCTCGACAACGCGGTGAAGTTCGTGCCGCGCGGGGGCCGCGTGGAGGTGGGCGCCCGGCGGGACGCGGACGGGACGGCCGTCGTACGGGTCGCCGACGACGGCCCCGGTGCCCCCGCCGACCAGCTCCCGCTGCTGCTGCGGCGTTTCGCCCGCCTGCCCGCGCACCAGAACGTGCCCGGCAGCGGGCTGGGCCTGGCCATCGCGGACGAGATCGCCCGGGTCAGCGGCGGCCGGCTCGGCGTCGACGCCAACGAGCCGCACGGGCTGGCGGTGGAGCTGCGGCTGCCGCCGGCGTGACCGCCGGCCGGCCGGGGAGGACCGCCCGGCCGGGCCCGCTCAGCCGTAGACCGACCGGTAGTGGGCGGCCGCGCCCGGGTGGAGGGGCACCGCCCCGGTCGAGATGGCGAACCGGGGTTCGAGCCGTACCCCGGCCGTGACGTCGCGCAGCAGGTCGCGCCACCGGTCGAACACGACCCGGAGCAGCGCGCCCACGGCGTCCGCCGCCACGTCGTCGCGGGCCAGGAGGTAGTTGCCGACGCCGAGGGTGCCGATCGGCGCGGGCAGTCCGTACGCTCCGGCCGGCAGGGTGACGGCCGTGTAGACGGGGCCGTGGCGCTCGCGCAGCGGGGCCACGTAGCCGTCCAGCGCGAGGAAGCGCAGCGGCAGTTCGCGCGCGAGCTCCGACAGTGCCGGGGTGGGCACGCCACCGGACCAGAAGAGCGCGTCGACGGTGCCGGTGCGCAGGGCCGCCGTCGATGCGGCGAGGCCCAGCTGCCGTTCGTACGCCGGCGAGGGGTCCGCGCCGGCCCCGCTCAGTCCGGCCGCCCGCAGGATGCGCCCCGCGACCACCTGGACCCCCGACCCCGCCGCGCCCGCCGCGACCGGGCGCCCGGCGAGGTCGCGCACGGCGTGCACCGGCCCGGCGGCCGGGACGAGGAGGTGGGTGTAGTTGACGTAGACGCGGGCGAGCGCCGCGACCGCGGCCGGCCGGGCGAACGGCTCCCGCCCCAGCACCGCGTCCTCGGCGACGTCCGCCATGGCCAGGGCCAGGTCCACGGACCCGTCGTCCAGCTGCTTCAGGTTGTCCACGCTCGCGGCGGTGTCCACCGGCACGATGGCCAGGCGCTGACCGCTCGTGGCGGCGGCCCGCGCGAGGGCCTGGCCGAAGGCATTGTACGGGCCCCCGCGCGGACCGGTCGCCCTCCGCCGACGGCGCCCCGGGCGGGAGGTCGGTCCCCGGCCGGCGCGG